>JAIQGI010000025.1 GCA_020072565.1 Terriglobia bacterium | reverse complement strand
ATCCTCGCATCCGGTATCATGGATCAGCCCGTGCCAGTCCCCTGGTGGGACAATCGAATGCTCAGATTGACCACCTTCCAAGGATCCCCAAAACCGGCTAGTTCTTAGGCGAACGGTTGTCCGTGGAAATCCAGGCTAGTGAACCTGCCTTGCGCCCCCGAGAAGTACCTGGCCCCGAAGTAATCGAGCCCGGACTCGGCATCCCGTTCTTTGCCGCTGAAGCGCTGGTGGGTGTCGTCGGGGGCGCCGTAGCCGGGGACTCCGTATCTCGGGTCGCCCGGGGCCGCCGACGGCATTTCTTCGCCGAATGGCAGGTAGTCGTAGCGCGCGATGACGCCGCCCGTCTCATTCGTCGTCACTCGCGTGCTCCCGAGGTGGTCCTGCATTATGTACGTCGTTCCGGCCGATTCAAGCATCTGCGTCGAATACTCCGCTGCCAGCCGCCCCAGGGCATCGTAGACAAACCACGTGTCCACGCCTCCCTCCAGCTTGTGCACACGATGCCCGTCTCCGTCGTACTGGTAGCTTGCCTGACCGTTATTATAGCTCGTCTGCCGGTTCTCCGCATCATAGCCAAAATTCCGCAACAGCGCGTCCGACGTCTGGTTGCCCGCATAATCATATCCGCTCGCCACCAGCCGGTTATTGCTCGCGTTGAACGCGTCTTGCGATCGCGGCGTCAATTGCGAATTTGGTATCACCGGCCCCGACTCCACCCACCGGTTGCCGTACCGGTCGTACCCGTAAGTCTGCACCCGGGCACCCTCATCCACATACCTCAGCCGGTTCAACCCGTCGTACTCATACTCTTGAAGCCAAGTCCCCACCGGGGACGCTATCTGCTGGCTCCGGACGTTGCCGTTGTTATCGTTCGTGCCGTACTCGTACGTCAGCCCCAGTTTATCTAAACCTCCGTCCCAGCTTACCAGACGCAGCACGTGTGGCTGCAACCGGCTGTTGTACTCCGCCGTTTGCCACAGCCCGTTTCTAGTCCTCATCCTCACGCTCGCGCCGTGCGCCGCATAGGCCATGTCGCTCGCGTACGTCTTGTTTCCCGTCCCCGTGACCGTGCTGATCCGCCCGGAATCGTCGTAGGCCGTTACCACCTGCCGCCCCGACGGATAAGCGCCGCTGGGCTGTGCCCTCTACGAAATTCTTGACGAATTTGCGACCGAAATTGGGAGAGTAATTCGCCTCCCCCTGAGTTTAAGAATGCCGTGTGCAACGAGCGCACGGGTAATGGCCCGGCGGTCGATGGCCGCTCTCGTACCGGACACGGGATCAATGCCGGGCAGACAACCAAACTCCTTCCGTGTTTCCTCACGCAACATTTCCAAACTTGCCCGAAACCGCTCCCGTTCTTTCGGGGAGAGCAACATTCGGATGCGCCATTGGTCATTCGGAGTGGGCGCATGAAAGCCCCCAGGCCGCGAGGTTTCGTTGGCCATGAGGCGTGCGGCTTCAACATCATCGGAGGTCCACTCCCCGGGACGATCGTTGCGTGCTGACTCGTGATGGGCTCGGGTTTTCAAGGAACCGATTCCGGCTTCGCATGCCCCATTATAAGACGGCAGCCGCGGCGGCGACAGCAGATGATACACGTCGCGTGCCTCCAAAAAACCCTCGACCTCCTCGGCGGTGAAGGCGCTGCCGTTATCCGATTTCAGAACCAGCGGGGCGCCGTACTCACGGAAAGTGCGTGCAGGGCAGCGCATGTCTCCTGCGCCGTGGCTGCTTCCACCGGCAGAGCCAGAAGCTGCAGCCCGCTCGCAAGATCGCGCACGACCAGTATCGACCGGTAGATGCCATCGATGGGCGAGGGAGGAACCGTATAGTCCATCGCCCACACCGCGCCGACTCGTTGCCAGCGGAGAGCATGTACGAGTACCCGGCTCATTTTCCTATGCGCGTCCCGGTACCGACGCTGCAGGTCCTCCAGTTCGCGGCGGGCGACTCCCGGGAAGAACTCCTGCAATACCGACAGCCCGACTCCCGGACCCATGAGTTGAAACAGCGCGATCACACCGTCCCGCGTTTCGCGATCGGTTCTTTGCGCAGGCCGGCCGCGCGGCTCCGCATGCAACCTGACGCCCTCCCAATCCCGCTGCCACATCGAGACCGTGCTTGCGGAAAGTCCGAGGCACGCCGCCGCATAGCCCAGAGTCACGCGCTCGAGATGCATCCAGCGGGTAAAGGCCACGGCTTCGATCCGCACAATCCTCTCCAGCTCGCGCCGCGCCTGCTGCGCCCCGAAGCCCCGGACTTTCCTGTTTTCGTGCTCGAGCGTTCTCAACTCACAGATCCTCCGGATTTGTCCTGCGTGCCGCCTCTCCCGCCGCGCGATCGCGCTTTGGCTGCCGTTTTTTTTCCGCGCCCCTCCGGCACTTTCACCAGATGGGGCATCAGCAACGCCACTTCTTCCCGGATCTGCGCCGCCCGCAGTTCGATCCGCAACTGCCGGATCTCCTCCTGCATGTCCTCCGCCCGTTCGTCCAGCTCCATCCTGGCAGCCGGGGGCCTTCCCGGGGCCGCCGGCTCCAGGCTGGCCAGGGCCCCCGCGATCATCTTGCGGCGGGGGGGGATGGGGGACTGACAACGCCAAGGTGCTCACGGGTCGGAATTTTGGGGGATTACTATGACGCCTGGGATGCGGACTTTAGATTGAAAAATCGGCCTCCAATTCTTGTCTTAGGCCTCTCATAGAGGCACCCAACCTTCGGTTTTGCCAACTATATCAAACAGTTGCCGTCGTCAGTCCCCGTCCCCCGACCGGCCCTTCTGGGGCGAAGCCGGCGCGGACATCCTCGTGAATCCCTACGCGGATTCGGTTTACACGAAGGGCAACGTGCTGATTCGCGCATTTGTGGATGCGGACGTGCTGATCCGGCACCCGGAAGGCTTCTGCTTCTGCGATGGGATCACGCTGTGATTACCCTTGAACGCAGGGCCATAAGTGAATTGAGGGCTGCGGGCCGTAAGTTGGAGGGCTACGCAGCCCGTTTCGGCGTTGAGGCGCGGATCGGGGATTTTACCGAGGTGATCCGATCCGGCGCCTTCGCCGGCAGTCTCGCCAGCGGCCGGGACATCCTGGCTTTAGTCGATCATGACCGAACGCGGATCCTCGCACGGACACGCAGCGGCAGCCTGAAGCTGTCGGAAGACGGCAACGGATTGCAATTTGAATTGTCCGTTCCTGAAACGCAGCCCGGCAGGGATGTGCTGGCACTGGCCGAACGCGGCGACCTGGGCGGCATGAGTTTCGCGTTTACCGTACCGAAGAACGGCGAACGCTGGACCGGCCGCAAGCGGGAATTGCTGGCCGTGGACCTTCATGAAATCAGCGTCGTGTCGGCATGGCCGGCGTATGACGGGACCGTGGTCATCCCGCGATCAGCAACGCCGCGGCTGAACGTGGCTTCCCGTTACCTGGAGACAATATGAAACTGCTGAAACGAATTGCAAACTTCCTGGACCCGGAACGGCGCGGCATCTCAAGCCGGGATCCGGTTCTTGCGCGGGCTTTGGGCGGCCTGGACATGGGCGGATGCCTTGTCAATCCGAGGACTGCTGAGAACCTGTCAACCGTTTTGGCCTGCGTGGGCGCGATCAGTTCCGGGATTGCATCCCTGCCGGCCTACGTGTATCGCAGCGTGGCGAACGGCAGGGAGTTGGATGATAACCATGCTATCGCGCGTCTGATTGCTGCTGGACCGAACCAGCATCAAACGTGGGCCGACTGGTGCGAATGGACAATGGCCAGCGTCCTGCTGCGCGGCAATGCTCTTTCAGAGATTGTCACGGACAGCGCGGGCGCGGCTGTGGGCCTGCGGCCGGTTCCGTGGGAGTGGGTCGCGGTTCAGCTCCTGCCGAACGGACGCCTTGTTTACGACGTATCGGAAGTAACCAGCATCTACGGTGGGACCGGAGGAACGCGGCGATTGCTCCAGGACGAAGTGTTTCACTTACGGGACCGCACGGACGATGGCCTGATCGGGCGCAGCCGGCTGCAACGCGCGGCGGCCGTGGTCCAGGCGGGACTTAGCATTCAGACCTTTGCCAATTCCCTTTACGAGAATGGCGCGAATCCAAGCGGAGTCTTGGAAATCGCGGGCAAGCTCTCGCAGGAGGGCTTCCAATATCTCGTGCAACGATTCCGGGATGTCTATTCGGGACCGCAACAGGCGGCGAAGGTCATGGTCTTGGACCAAGGACTCACGTGGAAACAGGTATCAGTCAGTCCCGAGGACGCCGAATTTTTGGCTTCCAGGCAATTCACCGTTGAGGAGTTGGCGAGACTGTTCAACGTTCCTCCACCGATCATCGGAGATCTGCAATACGGGACATTCAGCAACGTCGAAACACTGCTGCGTTGGTTCGCACAGAATACGCTTTCACCCTGGATCCGCAAAATTGAGGCGGAATTCACCCGTAGTGTTTTTGGTGGATCCAGAAGCCATCGGCTAGAAATCGACCTGTCGGGACTCATGCGCGGCGATCCGGCGCAACGATGGCAAGCGTGGGAGATTGCCGTGAAGAATAACATTTTGACGGCGGACGAGGTGAGGGCCGAAGAAGGATGGAATCCACGGCCAACGCAGACGACTTAAACATTGGCCGGCCTGGAACTATTTCGAGTGCACTGTTAAAACCCGAAAGTTCTTGGGACCGCCTCCGCCAGCGCACAAAAGATCACCGTCGAAAACCTGACAATCATAAACAGAGTGCGGCAATGTCTGTTTGATCCAGGTAGTTCCACCATCTCTTGTAAATAGCATTTGATTGCCATTGCTCTGGAAATTGCTCTCGAACAGGAACCCCAGTCTATCGGAAACAAATCGCACCACAGATATCCAATTGCCTTTCCCCTGAAAGGCTAAATCTGTGTTGGCGACCCAGGTTTTCCCACCGTTTTCAGTGGAGTACAGATATGTCCCGCCGTCATTCAATTGCCATGTGACAAGCCAACCCCGGTTTGGGTTCAGAAAGAAGATATCTCGCACACTGGCTAATTCCTTAGGAGGCGTGGTTCTGGATTTTTCCCAATTCTCACCGCCGTTCGTAGTCCGGAAAACAAAGAAATCCTTACCATCAGTGCCCGCAAGCCAACCGATCTCGGGGGTAAGAAAGAACATGCGATCGATGAAACGGACGTCGGGAATCTGAGTCTCCGTCCAGTGGCGACCTCCGTCATTGGTACGAAGAAATGTAGTAACTTCGGTCCCATAACCCCGGCTATCGTCAAAGAAAACTATTTTCTGAGCGATCTTGTCGGATACGTCCAGCCAGTGCCGCCCGCCATCCCGCGTACGTATCATCTTTGGCTCTCGGGCTGGGTCCCACCACGCGATCCAGCCCCGCTCGGAATCGAGAAAGGAAAAGGCTGGAGGGCCATCTTCATCACCTGCATGCTCGCGTGTCTGGCGTAGTTCCCTCCATGTGTGACCGGCATCCTTGGTGTGAACAACTATAAAGTCTCCTGCACCCTGAGCGCCAGGTGGCGGGTAGGCGACTCCAACCGCCCAAGCTTCATTACGGCTCACAAACTGGATTCGACCAAGCATAAGAGCGGTTTGGCAATCGACGCACTTGCCCTCAACCCAAGCAAGACTAAACGGTACAGTTTCACCGAACTTGTCTTGTCCGTGAATGAGAGCCGAGATAGCGAACATCACAACTAAGGAACTGTGCCAGAATTTCACGAGATTCCCCTCCAAATGGCTCAAAGCGCAGCAATAAGATAATTTTAACGCAAAATGATTTTGTGGTACGTGGGGAAATTGGAACGGTCGAGGAATTGCTACCTCTGCGCTACCTTTTTGGTTCTTTTGTTTTGGATGGGATCAGTAAATTGTTGATTCTATTGGTGGAGCTGGCGAGGATCGAACTCGCGACCTCCTGACTGCCAGTCAGGCACTCTCCCAGCTGAGCTACAGCCCCACGGCGCATAACTCTACACGGGCACGATACTTGAGTCAAGCAACCTCCCGGGAAAGCTGCGACGAAAGCTCCGATGCCCGTTGCGCCGAGACTGTTCATGCCTCAGACAATAGCTCCGGTTGATCTCGCCGGCCGCGATATGGGTCCGGCGTGTTGAGCGCCATGAATTTGCCGAAACCGTGCCCACGCGACAGAATTTGAGGCTTATTGTACGAAAATTTTCGTTGACAATACGAAATCCTTCGTATTATATAGCGAATATGAAAAAGACAACCGATCCGCGACCTACCGGCGCCGAGCTCGAGATCCTCGGGGTGTTGTGGCACCGAGGTCCATCAACCGTCCGCGACGTCTACAACGTCCTGGGCCGCACCAGGCCCATCGGCTATACCACCGTCCTGAAACTGATGCAGATCATGGCCGAGAAGGGTCTGGTATTACGGAACGAAGACCAACGCGCGCACATTTATGAAGCGCGGGCGCCGCAAGACCAGACTCAGAAGCTGCTGGTGCGCGACCTGCTGGACCGCGCCTTCAACGGTTCCGCGCTCAACTTGGTGATGCAGGCCCTGAGCTCCCGGCGGGCTTCGGCCGAGGAGTTGGCACAGATCCGGAAGTTGCTGGACGAATACGAGCGAGGTGGCCGATGAATCCGCCGGCGTTTCTTGGGGAACCCCTCATGATTGCCCTGGGCTGGGCTTTGATGCATTTTCTCTGGCAGGGCACCGGGATCGCATTGATCCTCGCCGCTGCCAATGCCTCTTTGCGAAAATCGAGTGCCGGCGTCCGTTATGGCCTGGCGTGCATTGCCATGGTACTGATGGTGATGGCGCTGGCAGGCACGTTCGTCTGGTTCGCGTTTGCGCTTCCGGCCGCGCCCGCCGCGGCTTCCGATAAGGGTACTCTTTTTGCCGGGCCGGAGTTCGTTGCAGCGGTCGGCTCCTCCACGCGCGCCTTGCAGGTGAAGGCCCTGCTGGCAACATGCGCTCCCTGGCTGGATTGCCTTTGGCTGGCCGGCGTGATTGTGTTCTCGGCCCGATCTGCCGGCGGATGGGTGGCGGCGCAGAGGCTGAGGTGGACGGAAACGACGCCGGTCGACCCAATCTGGGAGCAGCGGGCAAAGCGACTGGCCCAGGCGCTGAGCGTCTCGTTCCCGGTGAGGATTTCGAAGTCGGCGCTGGCCCAGTTGCCGGCCGTGGTCGGCTGGCTTCGTCCGGTAATATTGGTGCCCGCCTCTGCGTTTGTGGGTGTGGATCCACAACAACTGGAAGCGCTGCTGGCGCACGAACTGGCGCACATCCGCCGTCATGATTACCTGGTGAATCTGATTCAAACCGCGGCCGAAACGCTGCTCTTCTACCATCCTGCCGTTTGGTGGGTCGGCAGGAGAATTCGCATCGAGCGGGAGAATTGCTGTGATGATCTGGCCGTTTCGGCTTGCGGCGATGTGCTCACATATGCGCGGGCGCTCGCCCGCCTGGAGGAACTGCGCGCCCGCACATCTAAATACGCCATGGCGGCGGATGGCGGCGTTTTGATCCCCCGCATTCGCCGGCTGATCGCGTCCGGCCGGCCGGCCGAACGCGGCACGAAGACCTGGCTTGCGGCAGTGCTCGCGCTGCTCACTCTAGGTGCGGCCTGGGTGGGGGCACAAGTGGCGTCCTCAAAACAGAGCCAGGCGGGCAGCCCTGTCACCGGGCCCGGCGCCAAGCCGCCGGCCGCGGTCGAATCCAAGAGCTTCATCGATGATCTGGCCGGTGCCGGATATGCGAACCTGACGGCGGAGCAGCTCATCGCTTTCAAGAATCAAGGCGTCACCGCCGGATACATCCGCCAGATGAACTCGGCCGGAATGGCTGATCTCGCACCGGATCAGCTGATCGCGTTACGGATCCATGGCGCCGAGCCCGAACGGATCAGAGAAATGCGGTCGGCTGGATTCGACCACCTGACTCCTGACGAGGTGCTTGCGATCCAGATCCACGGAGTGACTCCGGATTTCGCGGCACAGATGAAAGGCCTGGGATTCGGGGCGACAACGGTTGACCAGCTGATCGCACTCAGGATCCACGGTGTCACTCCAGAATACGCCGACGGAATCAAAGCCTTGGGACTGCCCGGAATGACGATCGACGAACTCATCGCGTTCCGGATTCACGGTGTGGAAGCGAGTCAAGTGCAGGAATTCAAGTCACTCGGCCTGCGAACGCCGACTGCGGACCAGATCGTGGCCCTGCGCATCCATGACGTCACTCCGGAATATGTCCGCGGCCTGAAGGCCGCGGGCCTGACGAATTTGAGCTTCGATGACGCAATCGCGGCGCGCATTCATGGCATCAGCGCCGCGTCTGTCTTCGAGGCGCTGAAGCAGGGCGCCAAAAAGGTGATGATGAATGTGCTCAACCAGTTGAAGCAGGCAGGGATTGTGTCACCCGACCGCCAATAAGGAGAACCGGAAAATGAGCCACTGGAAAGCTATTGCGATTGCTGTGTTTTGTTGCAGCCTGCTGACGGCACATGCGTTTCAGGATGCTGCGCCGGTCACCGGGCAGTGGTTGATAGATGGCCGTCCCGTGGACGGCAGGATTCAACTCACGCTGCAAGGGAATCGGGGCTCGTCCGGACATTTCAGCAGCGCTTCGACGCTGCCGCTGGATCAGCTCCGGGGCCTGGCCCGAGGGCAAATAGACTCGGCGGGAACCAACGTGCGCTTCGAGATTGTGCGCGATGCCGGCACCCTGGAGTGTGAAGGCTACTTCAAGAACGGCAACGGCTCCGGGGCGTTCACCTTCGCGCCCAATGCCGGATTTGTCTCGGAGATGCAGGCGCTCGGCTATCAAGGACTCTCGCCGGATATGGTGTTTGCCATGGCGCTTCACGACGTGAAGCTTTCGTACGTGCGCGATTTGCGCGGGCTGGGACTGGATCGCGTGACTTCGGATCAGCTGATTGCGCTGTGCATTCACGGCGTGGCGATCGAGTATATCAGGGAGATGAAGGCCCTGGGTTATAACGAACTCTCGCCGGACAACCTGGTTGCCATGCGAATTCACGAGGTCAGCGTCGACTTCGCCCGGGAACTTAAGATGCTCGGGTACAATCCCTCCGTCGACCAGATGGTTGCCATGCGTATTCATGGGGTGGCACCGGAATTCGCGCGCGAGATGAAAGCGCTCGGCTATGGCGCCATTTCTCCCGATCAGATGATCGCCATGCGGATCCACGGTGCCGACATCCCATTCGTGAAGGAGGTCAAGTCGCTCGGCTATGCTCCGACCGTTGACCAGCTGGTCGCCATGCGGATCCACGGTGCGGACATCCCATTCGTGAGGGAGGTTAAGTCACTCGGCTATACCCCGACCGTTGATCAGTTGGTCGCCATGCGGATCCACGGGGTCACTCCGGAATATATCCGCAGCCTGCAAGCCCGCGGCATGAAGAACCTGACGATCGATCAGCTCATCAGCCTGAAAATCCGCGGGATTTACTGAAAGTAAACCCCTGGTTTCGTCCTGCGACCCGGGGATGTTGACAATTCGGCCGGTTGAAACGAGGCCAGGCGAGCAGGACACGGATGAATGCGCGCGGACTTGGAGTAGATGGGCGCGCGTTCACCTGTGTCCGAATGCACGGCCTCAGGTCAATGCAAAGCGCCGACTGCTTGGGGCGGTTCACGAATCAGGCCTCCGGCATCGACGGCGATCTCCGGCCTGCATGGGATCTTCGTGGTTCAGTTTCCATCTTGAAACATTTCTGCTACAATCGCCGCAAATGCGGAGGTGAATCTGGCCCGGTGGCTGGCCTGGACTTCAAATCCAGTGGGATTTACCGGAAGGTAGGTTCGGTGGGTTCGATTCCCATGCACCTCCGCCACCTTTGGTTTCAATGAATTACCGGCTTCTCCCCGCTGGACGCATCTTTTTCCTCTTCTCCAGGCAGTGGCTGCAACTGTTGATTTTGTGCCTTAAGTGGGCCCGAACCAACTCGCACATGACGTTCCAGCTTGGCCGTGGCGTCTTTCAGATCCCGTTCATCAACGATTTTGGAGCGGTCGAAAACGGACCTGGTCTTATGCCCGGAGATCGTCCTCGCGATCTTGTCCGAGACCGCGGCGCGCACGAAGGCAAGGAAGGCCATCCCGAAGCGGCTCCCGTGCGCCTTTCGATAACCGGCTCGCCGCTCGCATCCGCTACTTTCCGGTGGGGACGAGGCGCCTGAGTTCCTCGAACCAGTTCTGGACGAGGATCATTTCTGTGACTGGTGTCGGTTTACTTGGTCCGTTCTTGACCACGAGAAATCTCTGGCTGTCAAGCGACACATCGTAGGAACGGATGTAGGCGCCTTCAGTGTAACCTGGGCGTTCAAATAGCATCCGCCGGTTGCTGATGGCGAAGCCGCCTTCCGTCTGGATGTCGACGACCCATACCTGATCCTGTCGTCGATAAAAAATCTGCCTGCCATTTCTCGCCCACATAGGCTGGAGGCCGCCGTCATTAGTGATCGGCCATTTGCCACCAGTACCGGCAACTGGCCTGACGTAAATTTCGTCGCGCCGCGAATCATCGGAAGTGTAAGCAATCCAGGTGCCATTGGGAGAAAACTCGGGATAGCGTTCACGATACTTTGAGTTCAGGAATGGACTCACTTTTCCTGAAGAAGTATCTAAGAAAACAATGTCAAGGCCAGTATTGGGATTATCTTCGATCATGGCAATCGTTTTTGAGCCGTGAGACCATGAGCTGGGATACTGAGAGTAGGTACTTGTTGTAAGGCGTTCCATAAGTGAGCTTTGATCGTAAGGCTGCCAGAATATGTTGGATGACAGGGATTTCGACCAGTAGAAGGCGATGCGCTTGCCGTCCGGGGCCCAGATCGGGTCGCCGGCCCTTCCTTCTCCCGTCAGCCTGATGTTCGTTCCAGTACCGATGTCGTACACCCAGATCTGACGTTCTCTTCCAAGAGTTGCGTAAGCAATGCGCCGATCATCAGGGGAAAGACGCGGCACGAAAAATGGAAACTTGAACGGAACTGCGGGCTGTTCTGACCCCCCCTTCTGATCCACCCAGACGAGGGAGTTCTCCGGTGGCGGCAGCATGCCGCCGGCTGCATAGACAACCGATCCTGACGCAGAAATGGCAAACTGACCCGCACCGCTGTGCCAGTCATCGCTTTGGCCGCCAAGCGCCTGCATGACGTTTGCCACGACAGGGTACGGCTGGCCTATCGCCTCCATCCTATCTGCGTCAAATCGGGAAGCCATGAGGATTCCCTGTCTCAGGAATACCAGGTATCCCGGAGGAAGATACCTGGCATCCGCAGCATCCTGGAAAAGCGTGCGCCATTGGCGCGTTTTGAGATCCATGAGGGCAATCCGGGGCTGCGCGTCATAGCCGTCCCGCATGACTGTGAACAGCACCGCTTTCCCGTTAGGCAACCAGGAGGGAAGGCGATGGCTCCACTCCACTCGCTTTGGATCGGGAGCAGGCAAATCCTCCGGCGTCCCGCCGTCAGCCGACACCCGTTTGAGGCCAGATCCAGAGCCTGAAGCAAATATGATGCTGTTGTCGATCCCCCAGCTTGCCCCGAAAATCGATGGAGCATCACACACAGTCGCAGGAACGCCGCCCTCAACAGGAACCTTCTTGAGCTGACCGCTCGCCCCGCTCGCCCAATATCCCACCCAGCGATTATCAGGTGACAGGAATGGATTGATGCCGCCCTCCGTCCCGGCGATGGGCTTAGCCTCCAGCTGATCGATTCTCCTCAGATATAATTGAGGTTTTGCCTTGACGTCTGGATTTTCCCCTATTGCGCTGTAAACGACAAAGCTCCCGTCGCCGGAGATTGCCATTGCCGTCCGGTTGGGGCGCTGTGCTTCATACTCCGTGCGGGAGCCATCCAGCCAAAGTCCCTGCTCGACCTTAATAATGCTTTTGGCCACCGAGGCGGCAGGCCTGTAAGCCTGAGATTTCGTCAGCAACCAACCAAGCAGAATGCCGACGAGAAGCATGACAGCCGCACCAACAGCCAGCCACAGAGGGGAGAGTCGCCGGGGGCCAAGCGCCGCTTCGGAGGGATAGGTGACGGACTCTCCAATTTCGATGCGGGCATCGCCAATGTCGTGGAGGCGGAGGACCGGATCCTTCTGGAGGCATCGCCGCAGCAATGATCGAACCATCGGTGGAGTATCGGCGGGCAAGGCATCCAAGTCGGGATCACTCTTGAGAATCGAGGCAACGATCTCGGTAATGGTCTCACCCTGAAACGCCCTCTTGCCGGTCAGGCATTCATACAGAACGCAGCCGAAGGCCCAGATGTCGGCCCGTTTGTCCACTGCTTTGCCTTTGGCCTGCTCAGGGGCCATGTAGGCTGCTGTTCCCAGGATCACCCCAGGTCGGGTCATCTGATCCGTGAGCGTCGGTGATTTCGATGCGTCTGCCGCTGCCGCTTCTCCCTGAAATGCCCTCGCCAATCCAAAGTCCAACACCTTGACTCTGCCCTCAGGCGTGATCTTAACGTTGGCAGGCTTCAGGTCACGATGGATGATCCCCTTTTCATGCGCGGCCTCCACACCTTCGGCAATCTGGCGGCAGACCTCCAGAGCTTCCTCAACCGGCAGCGGTCCCTTGGCAATCCGCTGCGCCAATGTCTCGCCCTCCACAAGCTCCAGCACCAGGAAGCGTTTTCCTCCCGCTTCCTCCAGACCGTAAATAGCGGCGATGTTTTGATGATTCAGCGAAGCCAGCAGCTTGGCTTCTCGCTCGAAGCGGGCCAGCCTCTCCGGATCACCGCTGAAGATATCGGGCAGCACCTTGATGGCGACCGGCCGATCAAGATTGGTATCCTCGGCGCGGTAGACTTCGCCCATGCCGCCTGCGCCGAGCTTTTCTGTGATGCGGTAATGGGAAAGCGTTGTGCCGATCATCGAGTGTCCTACCGGGTGTATTTGCGAACAAGCGCCTGGAAGCGGGGTTGGTTGCGCAGGGGATTCCAGGCGGGATCCAGCTTCAGAGCGGCAACTCCCAGGTCGAACGGGATCGACATCAGGTAATCGAGTTGGTCCATGGCCGCTGCGCTTTCTCCAACTGCCGCATAAATCCGCGCAAGATCTTCGACACGATAGGCGCCTCGATAAGCTTCCTTGCTCACCGGCAAAAGCTCAACACCCTGTTTACCCTCCCGTATCGCTTCTTCCTTTTTTCCCAAACCAGCCAGCGCGAGACCTAACGAGCTATGGTAGCGCGGGTCTTCCGGGTCCTCATGGATCCTGCGTTCAAGAAGGTCCCGGCTGATTTCATACTGCTTGCGTGCCACGTCTCGCTGACCCATGAGATCATAGATCTGAGCCTCAAGCAGCGGTTTCGGCATGTACCAAAACTGCTCCCCAAACCAATCGGACTGAGTCGAAGACAGCATCTTGAGCGCCTCGGCGTAACCGCCCGCACAAACTTCCAATAGAATCCCCTGATGCACAATGAATGGATTTTGGCCGACTCCCGCGGCCGCAGCCGCCTTTAGCGTGCTTCTAGCGCCCTTCAAGTCGGGCTCCAGGCGGAAGCGAAGGCGAACCTTATAAGCATATGGGCGAGAGTAATCGGGAGCGAGCGTGATAGCTTGGTCAAAGTACCGATCCGCTTTTGCCGGCATGCGCAGCAAAAGGTTCGTTTCACCAACGTTAAACAAAGTTGTTGATTGCCGCGGATCCAGCTGCAAGGAGCGCTCAAAGGTAGCGAGGGCATCAGCCAGCTTGCCTTGACGCCGTTGAACAGCGGCAATACCCTTAACTGTGTCGTAGTCGGCGGGTCTACCCTGCTGAGCCAGTGCAAACTCCTCGAGAGCGTGCTCGTAATCCAAGCGACACCAATAGTAGAAAAACCCGAGCGCCCTATGTGTTTCCGGTAAGTTCGGTTGGAGCTGCATGGCTCTGTCCGCTGCGGTCTTGGCTTGGGACACCCGCTCCTGACTTCGGTCCCAGTAAAACCACCACAAGGTTGCATGAGCCTCTGAGAGCCGAGCCTGTGCGAGTGCAAAACCAGGATCCAGACTTACGGCCTTTTCATATAATTGGATGGCCGTGCGAACCCGCGGCTCAATATCCGACACTTCATAGTATTGGTTGCCACGCAGGTAGAGTTCATACGCCTCCAGATTTCCAGTTGGCCTCCTCTCGATTTGCTCTCGTGCGGCCGTCGGGAGTGTCGCGCTCAATGCATTTGCGATTTGCGTAGCAACCTCGCTCTGGACGGCGAAAATGTCCGATAGCTCGCGATCATAGGTACCGGCCCACAGGTTCGCGTCTGTCCTGGCATCAATCAACTTCGCCGAAATGCGAACGCGATTTGCGTCGCGGCGGATGCTGCCCTCGAGAATTGTCTCCACATCCAATTCGCGTCCGATCTCTTTCAGACCCTTTCTTGTGTTCTTGTATTGCTCGACCGAAGTGCGGGAGATTACCTTCAGGTTTGGTATTGACGCCAGATGGCTGATGATGTCCTCGGTGATGCCGTCACTGAAGTAATCCTGGGCAGAGTCCCCCGACATGTTTTTCAACGGCAGTACCGCAATAGACAATCGGGCAGGCCTGCCAACCTTCATTATCGAGTCACGTAATCCCATGACGTTCAAAGCAAAGAGAGCGGCGAGTATCGTGAGTGTCCCGAGGAAACCCACCCCGATCGCCACCTTGCCGAACTTCCGTCGGCCCGGCTGCACATGAGCGAAAGCGTTGACCGATTCGGCGTGGACTGTTGTTTCAGCAGTTTTGGCGGATTTACCCGAATCGGACTCGCGCTTCAATCGCTTTAAATCGGCCTGCACATCGGATGCGTGCTGATAGCGAAGGTTACGGTCCTTCTCCAGCGCCTTGTTGATGACGCGTTCCAGCTCATTGGGAAGGTCAGGATTAATGCGGACAGGCGCAGTCGGCGCTGAGTTCAGGATCGCATTGAAGGTCGCCGCAGAGGTCGCACCCCGGAAGGGCAGCACACCCGTGGCCATCTCGTAAAGCACGACGCCGAATGAGAACAGGTCCGTTCGGGCATCCAACTCCTGTCCGAGTGCCTGTTCAGGAGACATGTAGGCGACCGTGCCGACAGCCGTGCCCGGGCTGGTGAGCATCTCCTCGGTGGCCCCGGCAGTGGGCGTGCCCGATGGCGCTTCCGCCGCTGTGTGGCGTTCCGGTGCGAGTTTGGCCAAGCCGAAGTCGAGAATCTTGGCATGGCCCCTCTTGGTTACGAAGATATTGGCGGGCTTGATATCGCGGTGAACGATCCCTTCGGCGTGAGCGGCATCGAGACCCTCGGCAATCTGGATTGCGAGTCCCAGTATTTCGTCCGTAGCAAGCGGCTTGCCGAGCATGCGCTCCTTCAGCGTTTTGCCTTCCAGGAATTCCATGGCAATGAAGTTCTGCCCCCCGTGCTGGTCGATGTCGTGAATGGTGCAGATGTTGGGGTGGTTCAGGGCAGACGCTGCCTGGGCTTCGCGCTGGAACCTCTCAAGGACATGGCGGTCCTTGGACATCTGCTCGGGCAGGAACTTCAGGGCGACGGTGCGTTTGAGCTTCGTGTCCTCCGCCTTGTAGACGACACCCATCCCTCCACCGCCCAGTTTTTCGATGATCCTGTAGTGCGAAATGGTCTGACCGGCCTCGGGCATGGGGCCTCCAGTTCGGCAAAACTGGTGCGATGCTGTGTGGTAGGGCCATTATAAGCGGCGGCGGCTCTTTCAGGAAAGGGAAAGGGGTGCCGCAAGGATGATCGTGGCACTCGTAAAGGCCGTAGCCGCCACCAGGTCCGACCTGCCAAGACAGGGCATCATGTCATTTCGTCCCCGGCGGCGCCGTGATCGGCGGGGAGGTGCCCAGCGGGGTCTGAGCGGATCGGAGGCGGAAGCGGATCCTCAAGGGGCATGCCCCCCTCTGCCCCGTCTTGTCCACGGAGGATGGCCTCGGGCATAAACGCAAGAGCCGCCCCGAAGAGCGGCTCATGTGAGCTATTCGCTGACCCGTGAGCAGATCGCTTCCGCTACTTTCCGGTCGGGACGAGGCGCTTGAGTTCCTCGAACCAGTTCTGGACGAAGATCATTTCTGTCGCGGGTTGCGGCTTAGTCTCCTCGGACTTCACCATCAGGAATCCCTGCCCATCGGGCCACAGATCCCAACTCCGGATGGGATTTCCAAAGCTTAATCCCTCCTGCTCGAACAGCAGGCGCGGCTTGCTGGCAGAAAAACCCCCTTCCGTTCGAATGTCGGCGACCCAAACCTGATTAGCCTGCCGATAGAATAGCTGTCTCCCATCCCTCGACCAGATGGGCTCCCCCCCACCTTGCGCCTCTTCCAAGCCGTAAATCGCCGCGATGTTGGGGTGGTTCAGCGAAGCCAGCAGCTTGGCTTCGCGCTCGAACCGGGCCAGTCGTTCGGGATCGCCGGCGAAGATGTCGGGCAGGAACTTGAGGGCATCCTTGCGATCCAGTGAGGTGTCGTGAGCCAGGAAAACCTCGCCCATGCCTCCTGCGCCGAGTTTCTCTGTGATTCGGTAGTGCGAAACCGTCTAGCCAATCATCGGAAGTTCTCCACCAACATCAGGTCGGAGCCCGAGGTCGCACTCTTGCTGAACAGGATAGTCTTCCGGTCTGGGCTCACACTCAGGCCCTGCTGCAGCGGACCTTCAACCTCGGTGAGGAGGCGGCTGGCGCCGGTAGAGAACTCGTAGAACTGGATAGGATACTGTTTGCCGGCACCGGGCCGTCCAATGTAGTAGATTCCATCCTCGAACACGGCGAAGGCACGCATGACGACGTGATCCAGGACTTGCCGTTCCGGACCACCATCCAGCGATCTGGCGAAAAGCGGCGAAGCGGTGCCTTTGGTGTAGAACAGGGTCCTGCCATCCGTGGATTCAAAGGCAGCGTCTCCACCGTTCTCGGTGACTTGCTGAGCCGCCCCTTCGCCAAGAGAGGCTCGCCAGACCTCCTTCCGACCCGTTCGGTTGGAGTAGAAGTAGATCCACTTGCCATTGCGAGACCAACTCGGTGCCCCTTCGGTGGACATCCCGGCGCCAACACGCCTCGGCCGCCCTCCATTCGCATCGATTACATGGATGTGCGATATCCCGTCCTGCCCTAGGGAATCGAAGGCGATGAGGCGCCCATCGGGAGACCACCGCGGTGTGCCTTGACCGCGCCCAGGCCCTCTCGTCAGTTGGACAGGGCGGGAACCATCGGCGCCGACGGTCCAGATTTCCATCACGTCGCCGGAGCGGCCGGAGGCAAAGGCGATTCTGCTGCCATCCGGGGAGTATTGTGGGCTGTAATCGTGAAGGGACGACCTGAGGAAGGGTTCCGGAACTCCGCCGACCTGGTAGCGCCAGACGTCGTAGTTCGATGTAATTACATAAAAGGCCAGCCGGTCTCCCGCCGGAGCGACGGAAGGATACAGTGCCTGGAAACCCGCCGCCAATTCCAGCCGCTCCGGCTGTTGCCCGCCACTGCTCCCTGCGCGCCACAGACGATGAATCACGCCCCAGCTCAACGACCCGCTGTAGATCAAGGACCCGCCGTTACGGCTCCAGGCAATACCGGAGATATAGAGGCCTTGCTGGGTGATCCGGCGCCGGTTTTGCTGCGGATTGTAGCTGGAGTCGAGCGGTTGAACAAACACGTCACAAGAATATGTGGATGCGCAGGAGGCGTAGGCCAGCAACCGCCCATCCGGAGAAAAGCTGGGATGGATGTCGAATGCAGGTTCCTTCGGGTTTGACAGGCGGCGTGGCTCACCACCGTCGACCGGCACCAGGAAAATGCCGCGCGCATCGCCAACATTCTCCGCGGAGAACCCCCGCGTGACAGCGAGCCATTTCCCATCCGGCGACCATGACATCTGTCCCATCGTTTGCACATCCGCCAGTTTCTGTTCGGCCCCACCCAAGGGAGAGACCAACCAGATTCCGGGTGCCCCCGGCTCACTGCGCTTGAAGGCGATCCGCTTCCCGTCCGGAGACCAGGCGGGCCACCCCTCCGGGGCTGGGTCCGTGGTGAGCCGCAGTGCATTTGTCTCGCCAACGAGCTTCACGTAGATGTCGTAGTTGTCCTCCTGGTCGCCGTCCCAGGCAAAAGCAACCTGCTGGCCGTCCGGAGAGAAGCAAGGATACATCTCGGAGCCTGGGTAGGAAGTGAGCTGAACCAGCGCCGGCGGCTTGGAATTGCGGCCGGCGTACTTCAAGAACAGCCAGCCCGCCGCGACCAAAAGCGGCAGTGCAAGCAGGGCAGCCAGAAACCTGCGACGGTATCGCTTGACGGGCGGCGCCGTAGCAGCCAGCTTGCCGGAGTCGGATTCTTCCTTCAGTTCTTCCAGGGCGACTTTTACGTCGTCCATGTGCTGGAAGCGCCTCGCGGGGTCTTTACGTAGGCAGCGGTTGATCAGCTTTTCAAGATCTCCCGAAATTGCCGGCGTGATGCCGCTGACCGGCTTCGGTTCCTGGTGCAGGATCGCCGAAAGCGTCGACATCTTGCTCGTGCCCTGGAACGCCTTCTGTCCTGTCACCATTTCATACAGCACCGACCCAAGGGAGAAGATATCCGAACGCGCATCGACCTTCTTGCCCTCGGCCTGCTCCGGCGACATGTAAGCCACCGTCCCGACGATGACGCCCTCTTCCGTGATCGCTCTTCCTTCCGCGTCAGCGGTGGCTGTGGATGCGGACTCATCGGCCTGGATCTGCTCCGTGAGCTTCGCCAGGCCGAAATCGAGCACCTTCACCACACCATCCTCGTTCACCATGATGTTCGCGGGTTTCAGATCCCTGTGGACAATGCCGGCAGAGTGCGCCTTGGCCAGCGCATCCGCAATCTGGACTGCATATTTGAGCGCGTCATTGAGGCGCAGGCCCCGGTGCCCGATGCGCTGATCGAGCGTCTTGCCCTCCACGTACTCCATGGCGATGAAATCTGTCCCATCAGACTGGTCGATGTCATAGATGTGCACGATGTTCGGGTGATTGAGGGCCGATGCGGCCTTGGCCTCTTGGACAAAGCGCCGTTTTCGTTCCGGGTCAGCGACCTTCTCCGCAGGCAGTACCTTGATGGCGACGAAGCGATCCAGGTGGGTGTCGCGGGCTCTGTAGACCACACCCATGCCGCCACTGCCGAGCTTTTCCACGATCCTAAAATGCGAAATGGTCTGGCCGATCTCGGGCATACGCGCCTCCGGTACGGCAGCTCAGGATGTGATGCGCTGTGGTGGGGTCATTATAAGCGGATGCGGCTCCTGCGCGAAAGAGAAAGGATTGCATCAGAATGCATTGAGCCGGTCTTTAATTCTGCCGCTAGTTGTCTCGGCTGCATTCCTGTCCGGGTTGGATTACCTGCGGACTCCACAATGCCGATATTGGCAGCGACAGTCACTGGGGGAAGCTCATAGAGTTCCGATTGCGATCCCGATTCCGATTCCGATTTGTCTATTTTCGAAGCAGTCGAGGACCATCCATCTACGACTCTGTTCGGGCTGTTCCAGGATGATACTTCGAAACCTGAGAGAGGGTGTGGCGGGAGACACTTCTCCACGGCTCCTTTAAAGTTGGAGTATTCCAGTACGAGATGGCGGGCTCATGGCAGATTCGGGTACTGGCGGAGCTGCGAAGGCGTGCCTCAACTGTCTGCAGATATACCAGCCACACCCAAAAAGCAGCATCGCGCCTAAAAAACCGTCAAGAAATCGGAATGTCAGGACGGCGGCCAGCACAAGGAGGCCCGCTATCCAGCCCCTCATTTTCTTCGCCTGCATCCGCCAGTTAACAAAACGGGCCAGCGCGGTGGGCCACCTGAAAATCCAATAGAAGTTGTAAAATGGCACAAAATGTAATGCAACCGCGCGCGCCGGTGTGATCGGGTGTTGATAGCCTGGAATTCGACCGACAGCGTCGTGGAATTTGAAAACACAATAAAGCCAGTAAAACCAAATCGAAAAACTGGTTAGCAGCGAAGCTACTGTTGCTCCCGTTGGCCCTTCGACGTTGGGCGACGAAACGCCCTCGATCAATTCCAAGACCAGAAACAGAATTCCCAGCAAAATACCTATCCACATTTTCGGCAGCGGTTGCTCCACTGAAGCGAGTTTGACTCGTGCAGAAAGTTCGCTCATTTCATCTCCTTCGTATTCTTGCCGGGCAGGTCAAACAAGCTGACCGACTTAACGGAGCGCGTCCGTGTCTGCGCCCCATTTGTAGAACACCTGCACAAGATAGTTGTGCAGCGCGAGCCATTCCGTTAAGGAACCAACACTTTGGCCAACAGATTTTACCCCTTCCAGCACCTCCTCCGAGTTTGCGGCGTGAAATCGTGAAAACACTTTGGTTGCCCAACACGTCCCAAGATCCAGGTTACGGCCCAATGAAAGGATTCCGTTGACGCGAATCCCAAAGCCACCCGGTGAAGTAAACATGTGCATTGCATGATCCGCACCAACAGACATGCCGACGATTATCACGTAGCCGGGATGGGTTTTGTTAACTACGTGGGCGTGAGCCTCAGTGGGATAGAGCAATCATCAAGCCGGTCCTGCACCCTGCAATCTTCGCTTGAATCCGGGCCAAGTCTAAGCTTGGTTCCGCGTGCGATCAACAGGAATTGCGGGCCCGTGGGCACACTGCCCTATAAGTCCCCCGAGCAGGTGCTGGGAAAGCCGCCCGATGCCCGCAACGACATCTACAGCCTGGGTATGGTTCTCTTCGAACTCCTAACCGGGAGAAAGCCTTTCGAGGCCTCGGAAGGCGTGGAACTCGCCATGGCGATTCTCACGCAGCGAGTGCCCGCCGCCGATCTTAATCCGAGCCTGCCGGACAGCATGAGCGGCGTTGTCGCCGCAGCGATGGCCCCCGAACCGTTTTTATTCTTCCGGCGACTTCATGGTCCCGGTCAGGTACTTGACTGCGCGCTCGAGCACCTCATCGCGCCCGGCGCGGATGCCGGCGATCGTGGGCTTGACCTCCACGTCTGGAATGAGTCCCACTCGCTGCAACTGACGCCCATCCGGGTAGCGCACGTCGTGGCCGGTGAACGACACGCGCAAGCCGCCAGGCAACACCGTGCTTGTGACGTCGCCGTTGGCGCCGGTCGTGGGGCTGCCGATGAATGTGGTGCCATTTGCAGCCTTGAAGAAAAGCCCGGTATGTTCGGCCTGGCTGATCGTGCGCTCGTCGATGAGCATCACGGTCGGCCGTTCGTATACCCAGGTTGTCGTCGGCGGGAGTGGCTGCAGAAAAGTGAGGCGATTGGTTGTCGACCCCGCCTCGAGGAGAGGCCGGAAAAAGAGGGCAGCGGCCGAAGGTTTCCGTGTGTTGATCCGGGGCGCAATCGCCCATGCCGTGGAACGCGGATAGCCTCGCATGTCGAAGATGATGCCGACGGCGTTCCGGAAACGGGCGAACATCTGCGGCACGTCGGCGACCTCCAGCCGGTCGAGGTCCGCATAGCCGATGTTGCCATCGAGAAGCCGCACGACCTCACCGTCACGCTGCGCGGCCGGCGTGGCACGCTCGGGACGCTGAACGGAAACTTCGCGCACGGCAGCGTCCGCGCCTCTGACAGCGAGACGTGCAGTAGATCCGGGGTCCCCGCTGAGCATGCGCGACTCGACGGTCCGGTCGCGCCCCGCAGGGGTTGAGAACGCAAGATACTGTTCCAGCCGCAGGCCTCTGGCTCCCGCCTGTTCGCCGTCCACCGTGACGATTTCGTCGCCAACCCTTAACCCAGCCGCGGCCTTGTCATCGAGAATCCGCGTCACGATGGGCTTGCCTTCGATAAAACGTATAAACACGGGCGGCGGCATTTCGCCGAGCCACTTCGACAGCGCTCTGCTCCCCGTGATGCCGATATGGCTGTCCTGTCCGCGCGCGGCCATCTGGGCCATCGTCTGAGCGTACTCAAGTTCGTTTTGCACCGCGAGCACACGCGGAATGAACTCCTCGAGCACATCGTCCCACGGCTTGTCGAGCAGGTGTTTGTAAGGGAAGAAATAGTCGAAGACACCCCACAGCCGGAACACCGCGAGCAGCCGATGGGCTTCCGATGGGCAGGATTCGTCGGCATAACCCGCTTCTGGTTTCCAGAGCGGCGACAGATCCTCGACACCCGGAGACGGGGGCCGCGCAGTAGCAATCAGTCCGGATGCCTGTATGTAGACGCGGTCATCGGGCTCGTTCGCTTCCAGCGTCGCATCGGGCCGTGCATCGATTCGACGACCGTTGCATACCAAATCACTGGCACGGATCACTGCATACGAGCCGCCGCCGAGCGCTATCGAGAGAACGCTCACCGGCATCAAGGGCGCCTGGCCAACCACGACGATGGCCCCTGATCCTTCGGCCTGAAGCGCCATCGCGAGTACAGGCACGGTCACGGTGCGGTCGAGCACGAACGCCACCCGCCGCGGGCCTAGACCGGGCCGCGGTAGCACCGTCGTCGCTGCGTCGATCGTGTATTGCGAGTTATAGAAAGCAGCCCCACCTACCTGCGCCCGGTAACCGGAGTGCAGAACATGCCGTGTTGCCGGAAGCGTTATGGGATGGGAGATCAGAAACGCTTGAAGCATGGATACCAGCTGAGTCCCGGTCGCCCGTGTGCCGCGAAGATCGACAATCATGCGCTCGGCCTTGGTGATCGCGTCCAGGTTGGCCGTGATGGTCTTTTGGATTGCAGCGAAATCCACCGGTGTTCCCGGCGCGCGCATGTCCAGGATAAGAGCGCCATCCGGGGAGGCCGCGATCTTGATGCCACTCCCGGCTGGGGATGCCTGGCTTCCTCCCGCGCCTGGCTCGCCCGGGTTGACGACGCGCGTCACCGGATCGTCGAGCGTGACGAGCATGGCGCCAATGGCCTCGGCAAAGGACTTGTCATCGGTGGCCGCTTTCACGCCCGGCAACGCGCTGACGAGCGCGCCATCCCAGTCTCGATCCGTGAGCGCGACGCGCGGGTGCGCAAACTTCGTGGTCAACCAGACTTTGCCGAGTTTGGCGAGCCGCTGCGTTTGGATGTCTGGCTCGCGACGAGCCGCGGCAGGCAATGTGGCTAGTGCGGCAAAAGCCAGCAGGATGATGAAGCCGACATGTCTTCGCATAGAAGTTCTCCGCTGCCCACGATGAATCATGGGTCTGAAGCCATGCGCCGAATAAATGACAGGCAAATGAACTTTCCTGTTGGGGAGATCATACGACGGAACGCTGATGCGGGCATGCGGAATTCTTTCTCCATGTAGGCACGCCGGCGCATTTGGAGCAGTCCCCCATGTGCCAGGGGCTCACCCTGCGACGCATGAAAATCGGGGCGATGGTGGGAGAGCTGAGGCGGGTCGCGGCTGCCAGACGCGACCCACGTCGTGGGCGCGGGCGGCCCGACCGCGCTCGGCAGAGTCTATTTTCGGAGCATGGATTGCAGCCGACCGCTCTGGTTTCCACATTACCGCGCAATCGGCAGCTTATTCGGACTGTTCATTTCGGCTGGATCGAGTGTGCCGGCAACGATATATTCAATAACAGCAGATATGGGGGGCGCCATGAACTTCGCTCTTTCAAAGAAGCAACTCCAGGCGATGGATGCTTACTGGAGGGCGGCAAACTATCTTTCGGTAGGCCAGATCTATCTCTACGACAACCCGTTGTTGAAGAAACCTCTTGCACCTGAACATATCAAACGGAGGCTGCTGGGACACTGGGGCACCACGCCGGGGCTGAATTTCGTCTACGTGCACCTCAATCGGATAATCAAAGAGCTTGGCCTCAACATGATCTTCATCGCCGGCCCCGGCCACGGAGGCCCTGCCGTGGTAGCCAACACCTATCTCGAGGGCAGCTATACCGAGTTTTATCCGAACATCTCCAAGGATGGCGAAGGATTGAGGAGACTCTTCAGACAGTTTTCCTTTCCTGGCGGGATCCCGAGCCACGCGGCGCCTGAAACGCCGGGTTCGATCCATGAAGGCGGCGAGCTTGGCTATTCACTATCGCATGCGTACGGCGCGGCATTCGACAATCCTGACCTCATTGTCGCCTGCGTCGTGGGGGACGGCGAATCGGAAACCGGCCCGATGGCCACCTCCTGGCACTCGAATAAATTTCTCAATCCGATCACCGATGGGGCAGTGCTCCCCATCCTCCACCTGAACGGATACAAAATCGCGAATCCGACGATCCCGGCTCGCATCAGCCGCGGGGAATTAGAAAGCCTGTTTATCGGTTACGGCTACAAGCCTTACTTCGTCGAGGGATCCGAACCGGAGGCCATGCATGAACTGATGGCATCGACACTGGATGTGATAGTCGCGGAAATCAGAGCTATCCAGGGCGAGGCGCGCGGGAGCGGCGTCGCCCGGCGCCCGAAATGGCCCATGATCATCCTGCAAACTCCCAAGGGCTGGACCGGGCCAAAGCAGGTCGACGGCCTGAAAACAGAGGGTTCATGGAGATCCCACCAGGTTCCGTTCTCCGCCGCGGCTGAGCAGCCGGAGCACATCAGACTGCTGGAAGAGTGGATGAAGGGCTACCGGCCCGAGGAGCTGTTCGACGATCGCGGCGCCATCAGACCCGAGCTGGCGGCGCTGGCACCCGAGGGGGATCGCCGCATGGGCGCCAATCCCCACGCAAATGGGGGGCTGCTGCTGAAGGATTTGCGCCTGCCGGACTTCCGCGATTACGCGGTCGATGTTCCCGGGCCGGGCGCCGTCACGGCGGAGGCGACCAGGGTAATGGGGCACTTTCTCAAAGATGTGATGAAGCAGAATATGGAGAGCCGCAACTTCCGGATCATGGGCCCGGATGAGACCGCGTCCAATCGCCTCGGCGACGTACTCGAAGCCACGGACAAGACCTGGATGGCGGATATCCTGCCGGATGACGACCATCTCTCTCCACAGGGAAGAGTCATGGAGATCCTGAGCGAGCACACCTGTCAGGGATGGCTCGAGGGATACCTGCTGACGGGCCGGCACGGGTTCTTTTCCTGTTACGAAGCATTCATCCACATCGTCGATTCGATGTTCAACCAGCATGCCAAGTGGCTCAAGATTACCAGACACGAAATCCCTTGGCGGCGCCCGATCGCTTCGCTGAATATCCTCCTCACGTCGCATGTCTGGCGCCAGGACCACAACGGATTCAGCCATCAGGATCCGGGTTTCATCGATCACGTCGTGAACAAGAAAGCCGATGTGGTGCGCGTGTATTTTCCGCCCGATGCCAATACGCTGCTTTCGGTCACCGACCATTGCCTCCGCAGCCGTAATTATGTCAACGTGATTGTTGCGGGCAAGCAGCTGCAGCCCCAGTGGCTCAGCATGGATGCGGCCGTCAAGCACTGCACCTCCGGCATCGGCATCTGGGAGTGGGCGAGCAACGACATGGGATCGGAACCCGACGTGGTCATGGCATGTTGCGGCGATGTTCCGACGGTCGAGACACTTGCTGCAGTCGAAATCATGCGTGAAAAGATGCCGGACCTGAAGGTGCGAGTCATCAATGTTGTGGATCTGATGACGCTCCAGCCCAAGGAGGAACATCCCCACGGACTCTCCGACAAGGAATTCGACGCCCTCTTCACCGTGGACAGGCCGATAATCTTCGCCTATCACGGATATCCTATGCTGATACACCGGCTGGCCTACCGACGCACCAATCACAAGAATCTCCATGTGCGCGGATACAAAGAGGAGGGAACCACCACGACTCCGTTCGACATGACGGTGCGCAACGATCTCGACCGGTTCCACCTGGTTGCCGACGTGGCCGAGCGAGTCCCGAAGCTGGGGCCGATCACCGCATATATCAGGCAGTTCGTGCGCGACAAGCTGGTGGAGCACAGGCAATACATTGCCTGTTACGGTCAGGACATGCCGGAGATACGAAATTGGATGTGGAAGAACCCGAGCGCCTGAGAAGAATGCGGGCCCCGACATGATGAACAGCATCCATTACATCCTTTGTCTGAACAGCGGCTCCTCCTCGCTCAAGTATGCCCTATATCGGATGGGGCGTGAGGACGAAACCCTGCTGGCGCAGGGTTCGATGGAACGTATCGGTCTTGATGGCGGGCGCATGTCGGTTCGCACCGGCATGAGGGCCGATGCCTTCGAGTCGAAACGGGATTTCCAGGATCATCGCGCCGCCGTGGATGCGGCATTTCATCAAGTCGAAGACCTCCGCCTTGCCAGGCCGACCGCCGTCGGCCACCGTGTCGTCCACGGCGGATTGACCCGTTTCGAGCCTGCGCGGGTGGACAAGGAACTCGTTGCGGAACTCAAAAATCTCGTCGGCTTTGCGCCCCTTCACCTTCCTTCTCAAATCGAAGGAATCGAGGCCGTGGCCGGCTACTACCCGGAACTCCCGCAGGTTGCCTGTTTCGATACCGCCTTCCATCGACGCATGCCTGAGCTGGCTCAGCTCTTCCCTTTGCCCAAGCGGTTCTGGGAGGAAGGACTGCGGCGCTACGGATTCCATGGCCTCTCCTATGAATACGTATTGAGCGCCCTGGGCGTCGCTGCAGTCGGACGTGTTCTCATCGCGCACCTGGGAAACGGCGCCAGCATGGCTGCGATCCGGGACGGCCGTCCCATAGACACAACCATGGGGCTCACGCCCACCGGCGGCTTCATGATGGGGACCCGCAGCGGGGATCTGGATCCCGGCGTGCTTCTCTATCTGATGAATGAAAAGGGATATACCAGAGGGCAGATAGAGGATCTGGTGGACAAACAGGCAGGACTCCTCGGAGTTTCAGGGATCAGCCCCGACATGCGCACCCTATTGTCCCGGCGAGAGCATGATTCCAACGCCGCGCTGGCCATCGATCTGTTTTGCTATCACGTGCGCAAGCACATCGGCGCGATGGCGGCAACGCTCGGCGGCCTCGATACTCTCGTGTTTACCGGCGGCATCGGCGAGAAGGCCGCGCCTGTTCGCTCGGCCGTCTGCCACGGCCTGGGCTTCCTCGGCATCACGCTCGATGAAGGGAGAAACGCGACCAACGCCGATCCGGTTTCGAGTCCGGGAAGCGGCTGCACCGTGCGCATCATCCCGACGAACGAAGATTTAATTATCGCCCGTCACACGTTCGGCCTGCTGGCACAGCGCCAACGGAGCCTGTAAGACATCATCAGCATGTTTGCCATGAGGAAGGCATCATACTACGGGAAAACGAATGCTGCGACTGTACCTGGTTCCGATGCCGTGAGGCCGGCGGCATTCAATGGGATCCGGGCCAGAGTTCGAAGACTTCGGCATAGGGAGCTCTCCCGGTGACCTCTCCTGCGGCCCGGCGGTTGACCTGAAGGATCCGTTCGTCGAATCCGCAACCTCGACTGTTGAGGTTTCGTTGTTGCTGGGAGCGATGGCAACGGAGCAGTTCCGCCTTCCAGCGCGCATCCTCTTCCTCAAAAAATGTGTATATATCCGGGCTCATATGCCGTGTCTTGGGGTCGCGGTTCAGAAGGGCCGCAGGAGGCAACCCGCTGCGCGCGGCAAAGCGCAGCAGCACATCGAATCCCAGGCGGTGCCCCGGATTCGGATCATTCCCGTGCGGCAACAGCACAAGATCCGGCCGGATCCGGAGCAGATGGGCGCATGCAATCGAATAATTATCTTCCTCCGCGCGCGGATCTCCCGCTTCATCCTCCACCAGGCGCAGGAAGACGATACGGTCGTCGGGCAAGCCGAACATGCGGCAACTCTCCCGCTGCTCACGCTCACGAAGCGCAGCCTTGACCGCGAGTGTGGGTGGAGCGCAAAAACTGTCCTCCACCCCGCTTGCGGAAGGGCTGAGGACCACGAGATGAATCTCGTCGCCCCTGTCCCGGAAGAAACGCAGGGTAACCGCGATCGCATCAAAATCGTCGGGATGCGGAGCAAGCTCGAGAACGCGCATGCGCGGCGGCCAGGGCAATTCGCGCAGATGCACGATCTCATTCTCGGCAAGGTTGCGCCTGATCGCGGCAATTGCTGGTGCCATTCGCGTCGGCATCATTCACCCGGAATCCGGAAGCCAGATGGGGCCTGCCAGCCCGGATTATTCATGAATATGCGATCAAAAGAAATCTTTGGACGCGGAAAAACGCTGACAGACGCTGACCGTTCGGTCTTGGTCGGCGTGCAGGAGCTTTTGCCGCGCCGCAGGCGCCAGCGCTTCGCGCTGGTCGTGCTTGCCCGGAACGGGCTGTCGAACACTCGCACCCCCAGAGGAACTGGTCCCAGACGAACACTCGGGAGCGCTCGACAGCCCGTTCCGGGCAAGCAGGACGGCAAAAGCTCCTGCCAGCGTTTATCCGCGTCCAATTCTGTTGCCTTTCACCGGCGTTCGGTTCTGCTTCACGAATAATTCGGGTCAGGTCATCAAATTACCACCAATCAGGCCAACCGCCAAGCCGCAGGGGAAGATCGGCGACCGGACCCGGCATGCAGTTCCTTTGGTGTTGACGCCCTTCGGTTTCAAGTGATGCCAGGCCCGTTTCGTATTCTCGGGCATGCTCAGCAGAAACACGTCGCACTCCGGATGTTGCCGGCGGCACGCCTGCGGTGCGTTTGCGTGCACTTCCTTCACTTCCCGGCGCATCCGTGAGACAATGGCGCCTCGAAGGAAGAGACCGATGAGCGCGAAAAACACAAAATCGCCATGTTCGATCTGTGACCCGGCCAGGGCGCAAGAAGGGGAGTATTGCGAACGGCACCAGGAGGAACTTCATAGCCTGGAGCATCGCTATGAAGGGCTGTTCCGGTTGCAGCGGGGCGCCCGCGGCAAGGATCACGAGGCCTACGACATCTATATGCAGTCACACTGCAGTCCTTGCGGCCGCGTGTTGCTGCAGGAAACGGGTCCTGACAATCTCGCGATCACTGTGCTCCTGTCAGAGGATGTCAAATTGGACACCGGACTCCCCGAATACGAGGCGTTGGGAATCCGCCGGACCTGGGGCGATCTGCTGCGCATCAAGATCTCTCAGGAGCTGGTTCACAGCTGGTACGGAGATGCACGAGCCTGCGTCGATCTGTTTCAAACCAATTTCGGGAGCCAGCTGCATTGGGATGTGGAGCCGCCAAATCCCATGATAGATGAAGATGAGAATGCTCCTCCCGAACCCCATTCCCACGGCGGCGGCAAGCACTCCATCCACTGATATCCGAATTTGCAGTTTGATCTGAAATCTTCAGGTCGGGAAATCGCTATTACCAGCAGACAAAATGTGGCAGACTCGGGTCAATTGAAGGTTGAATCAGTTTCCCGAGCAGGCTCTCGACCCCTCTCAGCCTTTTCTGGAACCAGGGCTGTTCTAAGAGTCCAGATCAGTCCGGGTTCCGCAGTCTAGTCAGCAGCAGTCGAACGACGCGTTACCGACGGAGGGCAGCGGCCGCCAGAATGCGGCGCGACGCAATCCCGTGCGCATCGCCAAATATCACAACGCTGGGGAATATTCTCCCGGAGAGGGTGGCAATGCAGTCTGCGATGGTTCATCAGCCTAAAGGAGGACTTATGTTGTTTCGCACCAAGAATTGCGCAGGATACCGTCGGCGCATCCTGGTTTCAATGTTGTTGATTGTCAGCTTTCTATTTGCCTTCAGCATGTCGCCGGCGTTGGCTGGCAGCGACAAACGCACTGTAAATGTCATGACTTATAACATGGATGCGGGCACCGACCTCGGATTAGTGTTCTTTTTCGCATCCCAAGGCCAGCTCGCATTAGGTGTAAGCGCCACCTATGGCGAACTTCTGCAAAGCGATATTTCAGGTCGCGCTGCGCTTCTCGCAGATGAAATCGCTGCCCAGCAGCCCTATCTGATCTCACTCCAGGAAGTGACATTGTGGCGGACGGGCTCGTCGGTCTCTAACGCGAATGATGTCTTATTCGATCAGCTGGAACTTCTGACGTCTGCGCTGGCTGATCGCAACCAACACTACGAGGTTGTTGCGGTTCAGAGGCTCACGGATGTCGCGGCTCCCCTTGATCTAAGCCTCATTGGGATGCCCGCAGATCCGGCCAAGGCAGCTCTCCGCTTTACCGATCGGGATGTGGTCCTTGCCCGCACTGACCTCAAACAATCTGAACTGGACCTCTCGAACGTGCAAAAGCATCTTTTTGAGCACACTCTTATCGTTCCCTTGGGCCAATTGAGCGTGACTTCGCTTCACGGGTGGATATCGGTCGACGCCAAAATTCGGGGCAAGAGTGTCCGTTTTGGATGCACGCACCTGGAGAGCACTTACCCAGACACACCTTTCGAGGTTCAGGCGAAAGGGATCCAGGCCGATCAAGCGGCTGAACTCATCGAAGCCATGAATGCCGATGAGCTGCCAGTGATCTTGGCCGGAGATTTCAACTCCGATGCGAGCGGCCTGGATATAGGACCGGATCAGACCTCCACATACGTCGATATTCTGAGGGCCGGGTACACGGACGCCTGGCAACTGGCGCTGTTGAGGGGCGATCCGGGGCTCACATGGCCACTCTTCCTTGAAGATCCCTTGGCTAGCAATCCGTTAGGTCCAATAGAACGAATCGACTTCATTTTCGCCCGCGACATGACAACCCTGGACGTCCGGCGGGTCGGTTTCCAAATCCCGTATGCTTCCGATCACGCAGGCGTGGTGGCAGTGCTTCGAATCGACAAATAGCGGGTCTACGCAGAACTTGAAAGCGAAGCCGTAGGATGCGGATGTACCCACAGAATGCGGCGGCATTGGCCACGAAACACCCTTTGCCGCCCATCCGTGTTTTCAGCGTGAATCCACGTCGCATGATTTTCCACAAGCAGGCGGACGGCCATCCGGTAGTCGTGGAACAGCCTATTCCACATAGGAACCGCCACAAGTCTGCCGCCAAACGGCTTCGGCCCATGCCGGATCAGGATCCGGTACCCCGTACAATCCCTGATGCACACGCCCATGGTTGTACCAGCGGATGAATCCAAGGTTTTGCGGGCTCTTTACCCGGCGGGATCAGCTCGCAGCGGCGGCAGCAGGTAAACGTCATCACGCGTTCAGGAGGGAATGCCTTCCAGTGAACAGTATTCACGCGGGCAACGGAGTTTTAGCCGGTGAATATCAGGATGCGTCCTGATATAGTATTGTGGCCAAGGTGCAGCTCGAATCGCCATTGGCTTCAACCGCGACAGGCAAGGAGGACATCATGTCGAAAGCCGGCATCCACGGGAACATCGCTCTCTGCTTCATCCTGTTTGCGACCGGTGCCGCACTATGCCTTGCCCGGCAGCAGCCCCTGACGGTTCAACAGATCAAAGGGACCATCTACATGGTAAAAGGCGGGGCAGGTGCCAACACGGGCTTCTATATCGGCGACAAGGAAGTCATGATCATCGATTCCAAGATGACCGCCGATGCCGTGAAACAGGAGATCGCGGAGATCAAAAAGCTCACGGACAAGCCCATCACCCGAATCGTCCTCACCCACAGTGACGGCGACCATGTGAACGGGCTGAATGCACTCCCAACCGGGCTCAAGATCTACGCCCACCCGCAGACGAAGAAAGACATGGAGGAAGCGGCGAAATCACCGAACACGCAGTACCTGCGCGACTATCTCCCGAACGAGGTTTGCTCGCCGTGCGCCGCATCGAAGAACAGTGTGATGGGCGTCAAGCTCGGCGGCGAGGATGTGTCGATCTATCATTTCGGGCCGGCTCACACCAGCGGCGATCTCGTGGTCTTCTTCCCGGCGGAGCGAGTCGCCTTCATAGGCGATCTGGCGTTTGTCGGGCGCGATCCGCTCATCCATCGCCAGAAGGGAGGCACGTCGGTCGGGTATGTGAATACCCTGAAATCTCTGATCGCTCTCAAGGCCGAGGTCTTCATCTCGGGGCACAACGATCCGCTGACCAGCCAGGACCTCCAGACCCTGGCCACATCGATTGAGGAAAAACAGAACAAAGTGAAGGCTATGATTGCGGAAGGCAAATCCCTCGATGACATAAAGAAAGCCTTCGGCCTACAGACCGCTGCCGCGTCATCCGGCCGGACCAGCTTCCCGAGCCTGATCGACGTAATCTACCTCGAGCTCACTGAAAAGAAGTAAACGCCCGGCCCGGCCTCACTTCGGAGTGACATCCTCACCGGTGGCTGTCCCGTCCACAAGAAGATCAAAAAGAAATCCCGGGAACTGTAGGCCCGCTACTTTTGACTTGTCCGCGCGGCGTCGCTCGGATAAAAATGCCTGTCGACCTCAAGCTCGGAAGGAGTATGCCGATGACCGTCACATTTCAGAACCGGGACATCATCTCGATAACCGACTTCTCCCGCGCCGAGATCCTCCACCTCTGCGAGGCGGGGAAGCGCATGTACGAGCTCGACAAGAGCGGCAAGCGCAACAGCCTGCGTGACGCGCTGAAATATCGCACCCTGTCCTACCTGTTTTACGAGCCCAGCACGCGCACCCGGACCAGCTTCAACACGGCAATGCGGGAGCTGGGAGGACGCTACGACGGATTCTCCGGCACCGAGGGGACGTCCGTGATGAAGAACGAAACCGTGCGCGACACGGTCTCCATGATGGGCGCCAACCACTTCGACGTGATTGTGATGCGCCATCCCCTGGATGGGTCGCTGCAGTGGGCGGCCGACGTGGCGCAGATCCCGGTCATCAACGGCGGAGACGGAAAAAATGAACACCCCACCCAGGCTCTGCTCGATGTCCTCACTCTCCATATCCTGAACCGCGGGAAGCTGGACGGCCTTCGGGTGGGCTTCGGCGGTGATCTATCCCACGGCCGCACCGTGCGCTCTCTCAGCCTCGCCCTTTCCCACTTTAGCGGGATCACCATTCGCTGGGCCGCCGAGGACTTCCTCGGCATGCCCGAGGATCTGGCGCGGCTCCTGGATGCGCGTGGTGTCAACGTGGTCCGCAACACGTCGGTGCGCGAGGTCATGAGCGACGTGGACTTCTACTACATGACGCGGCCGCAGCTGGAGCGCATGCCCGGCGTCACGCAAAAGGACGTCATGGCCATGATGCAGCGCTACCGGATCGACCTTGACAAAATCCAGGGATTCGATGTGCGCGTGCTCCATCCTCTGCCCGTCAACAGCGAGGTGGCGGAGATCGATTACCGGGTGTACTTCACTCCGGCGCAGGCCTTCTTTGCCCAGGCCGAGTTCGGCATCTTCCTGCGCAAGGCCCTGTTGCACGAGATGTTCCGCCAGGAGAGTTGCCTGCGCTACGACGGCCGGCTGCCCGAAGAACTGGCGCAGGGCAACAATCGCCTGGCTCGCATCATCCGTGGAAACAAGCAGCAGGCCATGTTCATCGACAAGATCCACAACGGCACCGTGATCGATCACCTGGCCGAGGGAACGCTGCGCGCCGTGGATGCGGTGCTGGGCCTGGAAAATCGCGGCCACTCCTGCACGACCGCGGTGATCACCGAGAAGAGAAATCCCTTCATCAAGACTAACCTCCCCGAACTCACCGAGCGGGACCTGAAACAGGTCGCCCTGGTCTCCTCTGAACCCACCATCAACTACATCAAAGACGGAAAGGTAAGGGAGAAGTTCGTGTACCTCCTCTGCCAGAACACCAACTGCATCACGCGCACGATCATTGAAGATGTCCCTCCGAAGTTCTACGCCGACGGAGATACACTCCGCTGCCGCTACTGCCGCAGACCTTATACGCTGCACACGCGGAAGGTGAGCGAGGAGGAAAAACGAACCTTCTTGCGTTCCCTGCCGGCGGGCATCGCGCCGGTTTTGTATCCCTGTTAGCTGCTTTATTAAACCACAAAACACACAAGTCACGCGCGAGAGGTCATCGTGTGTTTCGTACTACTTACCTGCAGATCCTTGCCGTCTAAAACGGAAACGGCATCAACTTTATCGGGGGAATCGGCTTCATCGCCGGCAGATTGAGGTTGTTGTCGGAAAGAAGCTTGAGGAGTGCCGGCAGCGACCTCGTGAGTGCAACATTCACATCCGCAATCATCCTGGCAAGCTCTTCGCGGGTGTCCCGGGCGAGCTGGATCTGCGACGCGTTGGGCCGCGAGGTCCATGCCATGATCTGACTCTTGAGAGCGGCCGCCTGCGTGCGGATGCGCTGCGCTCCGCTGCCGCCCGCATCTGCGCCGCCCGCGCCTCGCCCCCCCATGCCTCGACCGCCCGCAGGCTGTGCTCCGGCGCTGAACTGTTGCGCCAGCTCGGCAAGACGTTTTGCGAGAGTGTCCGCGGCCGCTGCGACCGCTGTGGGCGGGTTTGGCAGAGGTTTCAGCAGGTCTTGCACTGCACGAACCTGATCGCCTGCCGCGCCGATTGCCGCTGCCGCCTCGTTGATCGAGCGCGGAAGCTCGTGCAGCAGCAGGGCGACATCATGGTGGACCTTGCGATCCGCGTCGCTGATTGTGATCAGCGGATCCGCCAGCACGCGGAACGAACGGGAGCCCACGTCATCGCCATCGACCGTCAAGGTGACCTTGTAGTCACCCGGCAGGACGAACGGGCCGGCCGTCCCGCCGCCTCCCGGCCCGCCCCCGCCAAAACCCCGCCCCGACTGGCCGCGAGCGGCTTCCATCGGCTGATGCCGGAGATCCCAGCGCACGCGGTTCAAGCCCAGGCTGCGGTAGTTCTTGAGATCGTCGGCCGACATTTCACGCACCACCGCGCCGCCTGCGTTGCGGATGGCGAGCCGGATATCCTTGGGCCCGACGTTCAGGCAGTAGCTGATTCCGGCGCCAAACTCCGGATTTTGGCCATAGAAGCGCCGATCGCCCGGGTAATTGGCGTGTTCATTCGTGGGGCTGAACTCGACTGCAGGGCGGCGGATGTCGAACAGGTACGCTGCGGCTTTCGCCGCCTCGGCGGCCTGCTGGATGGGTGTGATGTCGTCGAGTATCCAGATGCTCCGCCCGTGCGTGGCCAGCAACATGTCGTTGTCGCGCGGATGGATCGTGATCTCGTCGATCGGCACGGTCGGCAGATTGTTCTTGAGGCGTACCCAGTTCAGGCCTCTGTCGAGCGTCACGAACAGTCCGAACTCCGTTCCGAGATACAACACATCCGGGTTTTTCGGATCCTCGGTGAGGCAGTTGACCGTCTGCCCCTGTGGCAGAGTCGATGCCAGCGATGTCCACGTGTTGCCGTAATCCGCAGTCATGTAAACGTACGGAGCGTAATCGTCCGAACGGTGATTGTTAAAGGTGGCGAAGGCCGTCGCCTCATGGAAGGCCGATGGCACCAGGCGCCCTGCCGGCGCCCGCGCGGGCAGACCGGGAAACCTGCCGCTGAGATCTGCCCATGTCTTGCCGCCGTCCCTGGAAACATGCACTGTGCCGTCGTCGGCGCCGGCGTAGTAGAGACCTGCCTTCTTCGGCGATTCGGCCAATGCGACAATCGTGGGATATGCGGAAACCCCGTCGTTCCTGGAGATCTTGATCTCCTTACCCGTCACGCCCATCAGCGGAAGCGTGTCGCGGTCCACCCCACTCGTCAGGTCCGGGCTGATTGCTTCCCAAGTGTCGCCGCGACTCGTGGATCTGAAGACCTTGTTGGCTCCGACCAGAAGGATATTGGAATCGTGGGGGGACAGGATCAGCGGAGTGTCCCAAGCCCAGCGCAAGGGCGGCTCACCGCGTGCCGCCTGGGGACGGATCGTCTTCCGCTCGCCCGTGTCGCGGTCGACCCGCGCGATGTTGCCGTCCTGCGTTTCTGCGTACAGGGTCCGCGCGTCGCGCGGATCCGCCAGGGCGACAAATCCATCGCCGATCGCGAGCGTGAACCAGTCGTGGTTGGTAATGCCGAGGCGGTAGCGCGCGGCGCTCGGCCCGCCCCAGACATCATTGTCCTGGAGACCGCCGTAGACGCGATAGGGCGTGTCCATGTCGTAACCGATGTGATAGAACTGGCCGATCGGCAGATTGTCTACGAAATCCCAGGTCACCCCGCGATCGTAGGATGCTGCGATCCCTACGTCCGAGCCGATGATGAGGTGTGACGAATCACGGGGGTCGATCCACATCGCGTGGACATCCAGATCGTCGCGCGGGCGATCGCCTCCCGGCCGCGTGTAGGAGGCGCGGACCTCTTTGAACGTCTTGCCCTCGTCGTCCGACACCATGAGCCGCACCCCGAGAACATAGACACGGTGCAAGTCGCCCGGATCAATGCGAACCTGGCTGAAGTAGAGCGGGCGGGGATTGGTCGTGCTCACCTTCGTCCAGCGTGCGCCCGCATCATCGGAGCGATAAAGCCCGGTTTCTGATTCGTGCTGGATGAGCGCGTAGACGATGTTCGGATTGCCGCGGTAGATGTCGAGCCCGATCCGGCCGAGCGGTCCTTCGGGAATGCCGTTGGTGAGTCTGGTCCAGGTTTTCCCGGCATCCATGGACTTGTAGAGTGCGCTCCCTGGACCGCCGCCGTTGAATCCCCAGGGGGAGCGCAGCCGCTGGTACATCGCGGCATACAGCACCTTGTTGTTCGACGGATCCATCACGAGATCGGTTGCGCCCGTCTGCTCGTCGACAAACAGCGCCTGGGTCCATGTGAGGCCGCCGTCGGCCGTCTTGTACACGCCGCGCTCCCTGTTAGGACCCCACAGGTGCCCCGTGGCAGCCACGTACACAACGTCGTGGTCGAGCGGATCGATGACAATGCGCCCGATGTGCCTGGACTCGACGAGACCCATGTTCATCCAGGTGCGGCCGCCGTTCGACGACTTGTATACGCCGCCTCCCCATGAGGAACTCTGGCGATTGTTGTCTTCGCCCGTCCCGACCCAGACCAGGTCGGCATTGTCCTGGGCAGTGGCAACGGCGCCGATCGAGGCAACCTCCTGATTGTCGAACACCGGTTCCCAGGTGGTCCCGTTGTTTATCGTCTTCCACAGGCCGCCGGTCGCGACTCCGGCATAGTAAATCGACGGTTGCCTCTCGAGCACGGCGAGATCGTCGACGCGCCCCCCCATGGTTGCGGGACCGATACCGCGAAACATCAGGCGATCGAAAATGCCGGCGGCCGGGGCAGCCGGCCCCTGGACAGCAGAATCCGCCGCGCCGATGCTCAAAAACAGAGTCGAAACGATGGCAACAGTAGGCAAACGAAGACGACGACAGCGACTCATGGCAATCTCCCGACTATTCGTGATGTGGTCAATTTATAGGACATTCCCAGCTGGAGCGCAAGCCGACTAGAGCGCAAGTGACTGGGAGTGCGGCAAGCTGTTCCGAAAGTGACTCTTAGCGCCTGCGAGTCTTTGAGTCTTGACGCTTAGCCGCCCGTTTAAGCGCTAAGAATCCAGGACTCGAAGACTCGATGCGTCCATCCTTTTTATGTGTCGTGAATGCGCCCCCGGCCCATGAGGGACTGTTTCGAGACTTCCCACGAACCCGTTTTCCCGTGCGGCATCGGAAGTCTTACCATATAGTCGCCATGAGCCGGCGGCGTGTGCTGCCTGATGCCTGTTCTCGTGATCGGATACTTTGCAGATGCATAAGGACGCTATTCCTGGTGTGGTCAGCACTCTGAGCTGGAGCATGATTCAGGATGTCATCGGGGACGTGCTGTATGCGGCTTTCATCGCGGCCGGCTACAAGATCCCTCCCGGCCTCGAAGTCGTGCGCCGCTTCGACGGTCACGCCTACTTCGATCTCACCGGGGTGCAAACGTGATCAGCGCCGAGCAAGGGTATCGGGTTCTCGACCTTGCGGCGGCAGCACGAATTGACGAGACAGCACGGCGTTGGCTCCAGGCCCGGAAACCCCCCTCCGAGTGGGTGACGCTTCCCGGAGACTCTCCATTTCGAGTGCAGCTGAAGCGCTTTCTCGAGGAGTTCGGCCATCGCGCCGTTTATGAAGCCGACATCATGAACCCGCGCTGGAGCGAAGATCCGGGCTACATCCTCGAGCAGGTGCGTCAATACATCGGGGAAGCGGAACTTTCTCCCCGGACATCCGCGCGAGCCCTGCGGGAACAGGCCGAGAGCGAAGTGCGCCGCCTGACGCTGTGGCGCCGCCCGTTGATCCGGTGGCTCGTCAGGCGGCTCGGGCAGGGCATGGCGCAGCGCGAGGCGGCCAAGTCGGCCATGGGCGCCACCGTCGAGCCGGCACGCAGGGTCTACCTGGAGATTGGCCGCAGACTGGCCGAGGCCGGCAGCCTCGGCCAACCGGCCGATATATTCCATCTTTCCTCCTATGAGATTCAGAGTTACCTGCTGAACGAATGGGACGGCCGCGGTGCGCGCGAGCTGGCTGAGGACAGGAGAGCACAGCGGGAGCGCTGGCTGACTCTGCATCCGCCGGACGTGATTGTGTCGGACGGCCGCTCGTGTCGGCACGAAGAGCGGCCACAGCTTGATCGGGGATCCGATTCTCCCGGATGGTCCGGGATCGGCGTCTCAGCCGGGCAGGCACGAGGGGCCTGCCGGATTGTTCTGCATCCGGCGGAAGGGAGTAACCTCAAGCGCGGAGATATCCTGGTTGCGCCCTCGACTGATCCCGGCTGGACCCCCCTGTTCCTGCGCGCTGCCGGCATCGTGATGGAGACGGGCGGCTATCTTTCGCACGGCGCAATCGTTGCCCGAGAGTATGGCATCCCGGCTGTCGTCAATATTCCCGGAGTACTCGAAAAGGTTCGCAACGTCGACAGGCTCCTGGTAAACGGTGACCTGGGTATTGTAAAGGCGATAGAGTAAGATCGCTCCCGAAGGAACATGTTCGGCCAAAGGGGAGGCCATGATGAATGGGGAGAACGCGCGCCGGTTTCACGCCGGCGATTCGCTCGATGATCTGTGCCGCGCATGCAAAACGGTTCGCAGTCATACGGTGATCGTTGCGGATGCGAACGGAGGAATCCTGAGGGTGATCTGCGATTATTGCGGCAGCCAGCACAACTACCGGGGCGGGGAAGCCCGGGATAGTGCCGCCAAACCGCCATCGGCACGTTCGCAGCCGGCGGCGGTTCCGCTGGTTACGGAAAAAGAAAGGAGCTCGCCTGTGGCAAACATTACCGTGTCGGATGGCAGCGCCGTTGATCTTGAGTTGCTGCTGCGCAGAATCATCCGGGAGGAAACCGGGCTCACACCTGTGCCCATGGCCGACAAATGGCGCGGCGGCGAAATGATTCTCCGGCCCGGACGCGCGGATCTGCAGGAAAAAGGCTGGCCCATCGAGACCTTCTTCCACAAGGTGGTGATGCTGAGAAATCGCCTGCGTGTGCTCGAGCAGCAGATCAACGGCGCCGACATCCCGGAGGATCTGAAGATCAAGCTGCAGGGCTACATTACCGGCTGTTACGGCACCTTGACCAGCTTCAACATCCTCTTCGCCGAAGAAGAGGACCGGTTTCACGGCAGTTCGGAAAAAGACTGAATCTCTGCCGCATTTGACCGGGACGCACGAAGTCTCCACCGCGGCTGTTTTTTACCTGCTTAGCTAAATCAATTCACAACTTCTGTGAGCCCTTGCGGCTTGACTCTGCCTGTCGAGGGCGGACCGCATTATTTTCCAGTTGACATGCGGGGCAAAATCTATATACGTTATAAACATATATGCCTAAATCGTCTATGCTGGAGCGTGAACTCAAAAAGGGGAGCACCGAGCTTCTGACGCTGTCGCTGGTGGAAGAGCGGTCGCGCCACGGCTACGAGATCCGCAAGCTGATCCAGGAACGCTCCGGGGGAGTCATCCGGTTGCACGTGGCTTCGTTGTACCCGTTGCTCTACCGTCTGGAAACCCGGGGCTGGATTCAGGGACGCTGGGTGGAAAAACCCGGCCAGCGCCGCCGGCGCTTCTACCGCCTCACGGCCGAGGGCCGCAAGGTGCTGGCAGCGCAGCGCAGCGTCTGGGAAGAGTTTGCGGCCGCCATCCAGCGTGTGACCCGGTTGCATCATGCCTGAATGGAAAGAACATATCCGCCGGTGCCTCGCCCGCCAGTCTCTTGACGGCGCGCGCGAGCTGGCGATCATCGAGGAGATCTCCCAGTACCTGGAGGACTGTTACGCCGAGGCGCGTGCGTGCGGGGCCGCCGAGGAGGAAGCCGTTCGGATTGCACTCGCTGAACTGGACCAGGGAGAACTTCTCGGGACGGAAATCCGGCACGCCATCACGCGCCCGCTAACACAGCGGATGGTTCGGGGCACGCCTGGCAGTCAAGCCTCAATTCCCCTGGGAAAGGAACGGAGCGGGAACATGCTGTCGGACCTGGGGCAGGATCTTCGTTTCGGCATGCGCATGCTGCGAAAACACCCCGCATTCACGGCGGTGGTGGTCATGGTGCTGGCGCTGGGGATCGGGGCCAACACGGCGATTTTCAGCGTCGTGAACGCGATGTTGCTCAACCCGTATCCGTTTCCGGAGCCGGGCCGCATCGTGACAGTTGAAGCACATCATGTGAGCGGGCGGAACAGCGGCACGGGATACCGGGATTTTCTCGATTGGCGCGCGCAGAATGCGGTGTTTGAGGAGATGGCGCTCCCGGCCTGGTCGGCTTCGTATACCCTTACAGGCAGCGGCGAACCCGAGCGGATCACGGGCACGCACGCTACGGCGGGCTTCCTCCGCGTTCTTGGCGTGCAGCCTGCCATCGGGAGATTTTTCACCGCGGAAGAAGACCAGCCGGGTGCGCCGCAGGTGGCCGTGCTCAGTTATGCGGCCTGGCGGCGCCGGTTCGGCGGCAGCGCCGATGTTCTCGGGCGGGTGATCATGCTCGACGGCAAGCCGGCCACAATCATCGGCGTGATGCCGAAGGCGTTTGCCTACCCCGGCATGCGGACCTGCGATTTCTGGCAGCCGCTGCAGGACAATCCTGCGAACGACCGCTACCAGCACCAGTACCACGCCATTGCCCGGTTGAAGCCGGGAATCACTGTGTCGCGGGCCCAGGCGGACATGACTGCCATCGCATGCCGGCTCGAACAGCAGTACCCGGCGACCAACACAGGCTGGGCCGTGACGGTCACGCCGATCGGGCGGACGCTCGCCGAACAGACCGCAGCGCCGGTCACCGTACTGTTCGCGGCTGTGGTGCTGGTGCTGCTGCTCGCGTGCGCGAATGTGGCCGGCCTGATGCTGGCGCGCGCTTCGGGGCGGGCGAAGGAAATGGCGGTGCGCGCGTCACTCGGGGCCAACCGGGGGCGGATCGTGCGCCAGATGTTGACGGAAAGCGTGCTGCTGGCGTGCGCCGGCGGTGCGCTGGGCCTCGCGTTCGCGCCCTGGTTCGTGGATGTCGTGCGCGCCGCGGCGCCGCCGGATTTCGGTCTCGAATCGGCACTCCGCATCGATTCGACCGTATTCGGTTTCACGCTCGTGGTGTCCCTGCTGACCGGCGTTGTGTTCGGTCTCGCTCCGGCGCTCTTCGGCTCGAAGGCCGACCTGAACACCGGGCTGAAAGGTGGGATCTGGTGCGGGGGTGGCGCGCGGTTGCGCACCCGCTTCCAGTCCGCCCTGGTGGCGGGGGAGGTGGCCCTGTCGCTGATGCTGCTGGTCGGTGCCGGCCTGCTCATGAGAGACCTCCTGCTGATCCTGCGCCTCGATACCGGCGTTCAGGTCGAACGCGTGCTTACGTTCACACTCGACTTGCCGCAGGCGAAGTACGCGACGGCGCAACTGGTCACGAACTTCTACACCGAGCTGATCTCCAGACTGCGGTCCGAGCCCTCTGTGACCGCCGCCGGTGCTGTCGGGACGCTCCCCATGACCGGCCAGTACAGCGGCGGCGGGTTCGAAATCGAGGGGCGCCCGAAGCCGGCGGACTGGATGGAAATGGATGCCCAGTACAACAGCTCGACGCCGGGCTACTTCCGCACCATGGAGATCCCCTTGCTGCGGGGGCGTGACTTCGACGAGCGGGATACGGCCGCCGGGCCGCCCGTGGCCATCATCAACGACACGCTCGCGCGGCGGTTCTTCCCCGGTGAAGACCCCGTCGGTCACCGGATCAGGTGCCGCCGCTGGCTGACAATTGTGGGGGTTGCAGGCTCGGTGAAACATCAGCAACCGATGAATGCCCCCGTGTCTATGGTCTACTTTCCGTACACACAAGCGCCGGACCCGGGGATGTGGGTGACGATACGCACGGAGAGCGATCCGCAAAAACTGGCAGCTGCCGTGCACGGGACGGTGCGCGCGCTCGATCGCGACCTGGCCGTGCTGAAGCTGCGCACCATGCGGCAGGTGATCGCCGATTCGCTCATCGAGACGAGGCTGATTGCATGGTTCATCGCCGGCTTTGCCGCATTCGCGCTGGCGCTGGCGGCTGTCGGCATCTATGGAGTGATCGCCTATTCGGTGAGTCAGAGGACGCACGAAATGGGCGTGCGCATCGCGCTCGGCGCTTCGTACGACGATGTCATGACGCTCGTGTTGAAAAAAGGCGCATTGCTTGCCGGCGCGGGGATCGTGATCGGAGTGCCGGCCGCGCTGGCTGCTTCACGGGTCATGGCGTCGCTGCTCTACGGAGTCAGCCCGCATGACGGCATTGTCTTCATCGGCGTCCCGTGTGTGCTGCTGTTGGTGGCGCTGGCGGCGAGCTATGTTCCGGCGCGCCGCGCGGCGAAGGTCGATCCCGTGGTCGCTCTCCGCGCCGAGTAGACCGGGCGTGAAAAGGGAACCATCCGAACGTTGATATGGCCAGACACAACCACTAACCCGGATTATTTCTGAATGTGCGACCAAAATGCAGTTTGGGACGCGGAAAAACGCTGACCAACGCCGACCGTCCGGTCCTGGACCGCGTCCGATTTTGTTGCTTTTCACGGACGTGCGGTTCTGCTTCATAAATCATTCGGGCTAAGCTTAGATTTGCACTCTGTCTCGGGCTGCAGAAAGCCAATCGCGATAAAATGCCTCGCTGCAGCGACTCAGGTCCGGAGGATTCGACGTTTCGAGATCGCGGCGAACGCCGTTCACGCGCAGGGAGCTGAATATTCCGGACCTGACCACGGTGATCGCCGAAGAGTACCCGGCCGACATTGCCTGTGACGGCCGCGACGATGACCGCTTGCCGCTTCCCGTGATGTGTCAATGACCCCATTTTCTAACTCCACGAGCAAGGTTGCTGCGATCAGCAGTTGCCTTTGGCATGGGGCCGAGCGATAATCGCTCCCCGAATTCCTGGAGGAACGCCCATGGAGTGCAACAGAGATCGCAACCGTCGCGCCTGTAACTGCAGCTACGAACCGTGCCCGCGCAAAGGCGTGTGCTGCGATTGTCTGAGCTATCACCGCGCCAGTCGGGAATTGCCGGCGTGCTTTTTCCCCGCCGCTGCCGAGCGTACATATGATCGCTCGTACGAGCACTTCGCCCGGTTGCTGGGCGCCGGCAAACTCTGAACTGCTGGCGTGATCCGGGCCCCGGGCTCAACCCCTCCTGCTGCCCGGGAACCGGAAACCGGCCCGTCGGGATCCCGTGCCGGTGAGAGCGATCGCTTTTCCAGGATCGGCGCGATAATTGCGATCGTGGGCGCGACCAGCCGTGATATTCTGCTACCGTTGTGAAGAAGGCATCTGCCACTGATTTCCACCGCTTTGCCGGGGTGCGCACGTGTATTTTCGATCCGCTCTTCGCAGCCTGGTTCGGATGCCGGCTTTGGCATTCATGAGCATTGGCGCCGTCGCCGGGCCCTCTGCAGGGATGACCTGCGGCCCTACCCGGCACCCCGCTACGGCGGATCGCGTTTCAGTCCCACATGCGGAGCAAACGAGGCTGCTATGAACCGGAGACAATTCCTTCACACCGTGGGCGCCGGCGCTGTGCTGGGCAGCCGCACCATGGGCAAGGGGATTCCCGCTCACGATGCCCGCCAGCGCTCGAAATCCCGACCTGCGCTCAAGAACTGGGCCTGGATGCGCGGCGGCATCAAGTCGATGGACGATTGGCGCCGCAAGCTCGCCGAGATGCGCGCGGCCGGCATTAACGCGATCCTCATCAGCGGCAGTGCCGATTTCTATCGGACGGCTATACCGGTTGTGCGCCAGGAGGGCCTCGAGATACATGCGTGGATCTTCACGATGATGCGCGGCGAACACGTAAAGACGCATCCGGAATGGTACGCCGTCAGCCGCAAGGGGGTGTCGACCGCCGAGAAGCCTCCCTACGTCGACTATTACAGGTTCATGTGCCCGGCGCGCGACGACGTGCGGCAGTTTCTCGTCGGATATGTCCGCGAGCTTGCCGAGATCGGCGGGTTGGCGAGCGTGCACCTCGACTACATCCGCTACCCGGACGTCATCCTCCCCGTCGCGCTGTGGCCGAAATACAACCTGGTGCAGGACAAAGAGTATCCGGAGTTCGACTTTTGCTACTGCCGTGTCTGTCGTGACCGTTTCAAGCGCCAGGCGGGCACGGATCCCCTGGAATTGCAGGATCCACCCAGTCACCGCGCGTGGCTGCAGTATCGCTACGACACCATCACCGAGGTTGTCGGCCTGCTGGCGAACGAGGTGCACGCGCACAAGAAACAGGTGACAGCGGCGGTATTTCCGACACCGACGATCGCGCGCACGCTGGTGCGCCAGGACTGGGTTCGATGGCAGGTGGATGCCGTCCTGCCCATGGTGTACCACGCGTTCTACAAGGAGGACGTCGCATGGATCGAGCGCGCGACGCGCCTGGGTGTGGACGCGCTCGGCAGCCGCATTCCGCTCTACACGGGGCTCTACGTGCCGGATCTCACGCCCCCGGATCTCGGCCGCGCCGTCGAGCGTGCGCTCGCGGGCGGCGCGCAGGGTGTCAGCCTGTTCCAGGGCAACACGCTGACGCCTGCGCACTGGGAGGAGTTTTCCGCGGCCGTGAAGCGGGCCGGCGCGGAGGGAGGCAGGTAATGCGCATTATGTTCTGCCGAGGAGCCTTCCTGGTTGTGCTGCTCGTGACGTCAGCCGCGGCCACGCGCCTGCAGACACAGGCAGCGCGCGATCCCGAGGCCATGCCATTCGCACCCAGCCGGTACGTGTGCTACCACACGTTTTCAGCGCCGAACGTCGACGGCAAGCTCGATGAGGCCGCATGGCGCGCGGCGCCCTGGACGAACCTTTTCGTCGACATCGAAGGCGACACTCGTCCGCGCCCGCGGTTCAGAACGCGTGCCAGGATGCTCTGGGACGATGCCAACTTCTACGTGGCGCTCGACATGGAGGAGCCCGACCTCTGGGGGACGCTGACCGAGCGTGATGCCATCGTCTACAACGATAACGACGTCGAGGTGTTCATCGATCCCGACGGCGACACGCACAACTACTACGAGCTCGAAGTGAATCCGCTGGGCACGGTCTTCGACCTGATGCTCGTCCAGCCGTACCGCGACGGAGGGCCCGCGATCATCGCCTGGGACGCCGCCGGCCTGCGGATTGGAGTCGACCTGCGCGGCACGGTGAACCGGCCGGGCGATCGCGACGAAGGGTGGACCGTTGAAATGTCAATCCCCTGGCGCATCCTGCGCGAGGCCGCCCCAGGCAAACGGCCGCCCAGGGCCGGCGAACAGTGGCGCATCAACTTCTCGCGCGTCGAATGGCAACTCGACGCGAAGGATGGCCGCTACTCGAAGCGCATTGACCCGGCCACGGCCAAGCCGATCCTTTCGGACAACTGGGTGTGGAGCCCCCAAGGCGCCGTCGACCTCCATATGCCCGAACGCTGGGGCTTCGTCCAGTTCTCCGGGATCGAATCAGGAGCTGGTGCGGAGTCGTTCGTCGAAAATCCCAACGAGCGTGTGAAGTGGGCGCTCCGCCGGCTCTACTATCGCCAGTGCCGCGCCAGGGCCGCCACTGGACAATACGCGCCGGATCTGGCCGCGCTGGATGCGGGCAATATCCGGGTGGAAGGGATCGAATTCCAGCCTGCCATGCAGGCTACGGCGGACCTATATCAGATCAGCGCCAAGGGGGCCGGCGGCACAACCGTGTGGATTCGCCAGGACGGCAAGACTTGGGTCACACGCTGACCTGAATTATTCATGAAGCAGAACCGCACACCCGTGAACAGCAAGAAAATTGGACGCGGATGGACGCGGGCAGGAGCTTTTGCCGCCTGCGGCGCGGCAAAAGCTCCTGCACACCGACTAGGACCGGACGGTCGGCGTCGGTCAGCGTTTTTCCGCGTCCAAAACTGCATTTTGGTCGCACATTCATGAATGATTATGGCTAGCGCCCGTCCCGGGCGGCTTCAAAGACGGTCCAAGGGTGCGCGAGCATGTCTTTGAGGAATTCCTTTTCCCAGTCGAACTCCGGATGCGCCTTCAGGTGTGCTGCTGCCTGGAAGTGGGTGCCGCAGGCGTGGCCGGCGGCTGCCGTGAATGACATGCGCTCCGCCATGGTGGCATCAGCGACCTTGTTTTGCACCGCACCGGCGGCCCCGTAAGGAAGCTGCCAGCTTCCCAAGCCGCGCGGGGAGAGATCAATGTGGCCGCAGAGGGTGCGCTCACTCGGGTTAATCTTTTTCTCGTAGGTATCGTAATGATCGGCCAGGAAGCGCTGGGCGGCCGCCACGTCGATTTTCCCCTTGTTCTCGGCCATCAGCTGTTCCCAGCGCGCGTGCCGTGCATTCTGGCTGTTGCCCATGTCTTTGGTGTCGAACTTTGTCTCCTCGCGCGTCAGCTTGGGGTTAATAGGGAAATTGGCGCCCACAAAATAGCCGTCCTTTTTGTGCTCGAGCGTCACATTTCTCAGGCCCAGTTCGAGGCTGGCGATCTCGTTGGTCTTCCGGTCGGCAATCAGCCAGTCGTTGGCGTAGCCGCCGTTGTTGCCTTCTTTCATGATGCGGGCAAAGTCGTCGATGGACGTGGAGTACTGCATTGCCCTGCGTGCCCGGACAAACTCCGGCATGCCGCCCGGGTCATAGCCTTCAAAGTCGCTGATCGTGGTCTCGGTGATCATGATACCGGCCGAGTTCACGCCGAAATCGTCGTCGCTCGATATGAATCCCGGGAGACCATCCATCAGGATACGGTAACCCTTGGCCGGAGCGATGTCGAAGACGATGGTCCACCGCCTGCCTTCCATGTAACTCGTCCAGTTGTTGTGGGCGATGATGACCTTGCCGTCTTTGGTGTAGCTGCCCGTGGCGACGAAGGCGCTGCAGCGCTCCGCCTTGCCCAGGGAGTCTGGGGAAGGGATCTTGCGCTGCTTGTTGTACTCCTTCACGTAGTAATCCCACTCGAGCAGCCCGTTCATGGCGACGATGTCCCACAGATCAAGCTTGACTCCGCGGGCGTTGACGCCGTCGGTGATCCCCTGAAGTTCGTCGCGGTACTGCTGCTCGATGCGCGGCCACATCATGTCGCGGGCGGCGCCCCGGAAAAACGCCCAGTTTTTCTCGCTGCCGTGCTTCAATTCGAGCTCGGCGAGCTTTTTCATGTCAAGGATCTCCGCGGCCAGCAGATGTCCGTGCTGGTAGCCGATTTCGGACGGGGTCCCCTCCAGGTGCACGAATGTCCAGCCATTTGCCTCGGGGCGCCGGAAGGATTTTTTCAAGCGTGGGTCGGCCTTCTGCTCCTGTGGGAACGATGCGATCGCGACGATCGTGAACAGCAGGCAGAACAGAGCGACAATTTTTCCGTGCATGATTCCTCCGGCGCCATGGGCGCTACCCACTCCTGTCTTTTCTTGGCCTGTACTGGATAAACCCTATTCTAATTCATCCGGGCACAATGGTCATGCGATTATACATTTTCGCGGCCAATCACCCTAATTCTGTCCCCCGTTGTGCCCGGTAGCAATCGGCCTGCAATCGGGGGTAGGATAATGCGCGTTCGATCGCGCAGGTTTAAGAGAAGGGAGAAGAGCATGCGCCTTGCCAATATGATTCAAGCCGTTGATGCCCATGCGTGTGGGGAACCCGGAAGGGTAATTGTCGGGGGCGTGCTCGATGTCCCGGGAGCCACCATGTTCGACAAGATGCGTTATCTCCAGACGCACATGGACGGCTTGCGCAAGCGCATGTTGCGCGAGCCGCGCGGATATCCGGCCGCAAACTGCAATCTGATCCTGCCACCCACGCACCCCGGCGCCGATGCCGGCTTTGTCATCATGGAACAGGTGGAGTATCCCGGCATGTCGGGGACGAATACCATCTGTGTCACTACGGTCTTGCTCGAAACCGGGATGCTGCCGATGCGGGAACCGGTCACGGAGTTGATGCTGGAATCCCCGGCGGGATTGATCCGGGTCCGGGCAGACTGTGCCAACGGCAAAGTCGAGCGCGTCACTTTTCAAAATGTGCCGGCGTTTGCGGCCTACCTGGATGCGCGCATCGAGGTTCCGCACCTCGGGACCGCAACCGTGGATGTTGCGTATGGCGGCATGTTCTATGTCATCGCCGAGGCGGCCCCGTTCGGGCTGCGCCTGACGCCCGATGAAGGACGGGACATAGTCCGCATCAGCGAGATGATCAAGGCAGCGGCCCAGGAACAGTTGCCGGTGGTGCATCCCGAGCAGCCCGGCTTTTCCGGGATCACGATTGCGGAACTCTCCGCGCCTCCGACCCGTCCGGAAGCTCATATGAAGAATGCCGTGACGGTCTCCACGGGTAAACTCGACTGGAACCGCCCGGCCACCTGGACCGGCGCCATCGATCGCTCACCATGCGGCACCGGCACCTGCGCGAAAATGGCGACGCTCTATGCCAGGGGCAAGCTGGGACTGAACGAGGACTTTTGCCACGAAGGGATCCTGGGCACGATCTTCACCGGCCGTCTGACCGGAGTGACCCAGGTCGGCAAGTACCAGGCGGTCATACCAACCCTCAGCGGGCAAGCATGGATCACGGGACTCTGCACCTATGTCGTCGATCCCGAAGATCCGTTTCCGGAAGGATTCACGGTCGGTGACATCTGGGGTTAATTGATCCAGCCATAAACGCCCACAGGGCAGGAATTCCGCCAAGACCCTGAAGGCTCTGATTTCCCGGCGTCCTGGCGGCGCCACCGGCCCCCTGACCGACTAAGAGCACTTCTTAGTCAGGTCCTCGATGTCGGCCTTCTGGATGTCCTCAAAAGTCAAAGCAATTCTATGTCTTACGTCGGCGTTGAAGGTCAGGAGCCAAGGCATGGTTACGGCCGGAAGCTTGGTCTGGTCGGTAACGTTGACGACCAACATCGCCCCCCGTTTTCCATCCTGTTCCGTAAAATAGACTGCCTCCGGCCTGGTTTCCTCGAGGATATGGCGCAACTTTTTCCCTCAGGTGCCGTCCCTGAGAGCGGCATTAAACTCCTGGTTTGGAATGCTCACGTTCATCAATATCCGCGTCGCGTCCTCCTTACTGTGAATGGCCGAGTACCATGGTTGATAATTTTCAGTTCGATCCCTCCGGCATCGGAAGCGTTACAGAGAAAACTTTCAGGCGAACGGAAGCACAGGCGGCCGTGTTATAGGTAGTGAGCGGCGTGGCAGGATCGGGAGGGTCAAGTGACCGGCGGCAAGCTCGACAATCTGGCACTGGCAGTGCATCGAAACGCAGACGGGGCCGTGGAACGTCTGGTCCGAAACTACCAGGATCGGCTCTACAGCTATGCGTTGCGTTTGCTTCGCGATCCCTTCGATGCACGGGAGGTGACCCAGGACGCATTCATGCGCGCCTGCGACGCACTTACCAAACGCTATGATGAGCCGATGTGCCGCAATCTCGAATTGGGGCCCTGGCTGTTCCGCATCACCCGCAACCTGGCATTCACGCGATGCCGCAGGCGACGGGTGAGGAGAGAGGTTTCTGTCGAGGATTCCGTCGAGGCGCAGGCATCCGGTTCAGGCCCAGCAGCTGAAGGGATCCGGAATCTGGAGACGGGGGAGAAGCGCAGGGCTTTGCAGTCGGCGCTGGATCGTCTTGACCGCGAAGCGCGCGATCTGGTGGTGCTCAGATTCATGGAAGAGCTGTCCTACGCCGAAATCGCGGCCATCGTTGGGTCCGGCGAAACTTCCGTGCGGGGCAAGGTGTTCCGCGCTCTGCGTAAATTGCGCACGACTCTGACAAAGAGCGGAGGCAGAAATGCGCTGTGATGCAGTATTGAAACGACTGGATGTTTTCCGCACCGGCGAATTGAAGCGGGCCGAGCAGGCAGAGGTTCTCGCGCACCTGTCTCAATGCCCGGAGTGCACCCGCGAGCTGGCCGGAATTGGAGAATTGGCAGCGGATTTGGGCTGGCTGCAGGTCAGGGCTCCGTCCGGCATCCTCGCGCATGTGCAAGAAAGAGCTGGCGAGCGTTACTCCTCGGTAGAAACGGATCTCGGCAGGCTCTGGGTGGGATTTAATGCTCACGGTGTGACGATGGTGGACCTGGGCGGAAGCGACTCCTCATCCTTCGAGGACCTGTACCGGAAGCGATTGGGCGGGCGGCCTCTCCGAGGGGAACTTCCCGAATCCTATGCCCGTGCCGTAAAGTCGGCGGCGACGGGCAACCCTCCTCCGACCGTACGCGTGGATTTGTCCAGACTCTCGGCTTTCGAGCAGACGGTTCTGACGCTCTTGCGGCAGATTCCCCGCGGCGAAGTACGCCCCTACAGCTGGCTGGCGCGTGAGGCCGGCAGGCCCAGAGCGGTTCGGGCGGTCGGGAACACGATGGCGCACAATCCCGTACCGCTTCTCCTGCCTTGTCACCGGGTGGTTCCCGCGGCAGGCGGCATCGGCCGATATGCGTTCGGCACGTCGCTCAAACGAGCCCTGCTTGCGCGCGAAGGGGTGCCGGTGGACGAACTTGAGAAGTATGCAAACGAGGGCATACGTTACATCGGCTGCAAGAGCACCGGCATTTTTTGTTTTCCAACCTGCCGCGACGCGCGCCGCGTGCAGGTCCGGAACCGTGTCTTGCTCGCAAGTGGTGCGAACGCGAGGGCAGCGGGCTTCCGCCCGTGCCGCCATTGCCGTCCCGAGTGACGTACGAGAGGTATGAGTTGCGCGCTCTGTGGATGGATATTCGTCGCTGGAATTTCGCTGGTGGCGGCAGGAAACCACGGAACAGGCTGAAGGATTCGGTGCCTTTCATGGTTTTGTTTGAGACCGCACTCAACGCGTGAGGTTGACTTCGAGGGCAAGCTTCACTGTTTTGGGCGGCAGGCAAAGCTCCTCATTGCAGGTCTGGAAGCTCACGTTGACTCTTACCTCCGACTTGCCGGCAGTTGCGGTTGCCGCCACCTTCACCGGGATCGTGAAGGCGGCCTGCCCTTCATAGTATTCGGTCATGAGATTGAAGTTCGGATCCATCGCAGACTTGGGTTCTGAGGATTCGATCGTGCCCGCCTGTTCAAACGACTGATCCGATGGCACCACGATGCGTGTCGGTGTCGGCCCTCCTTCTGCCTGATCCGTGGCATAGAGATGCCAGCCCTCCTCGATTTTTGCCGTCAGCTGCAGGGTGAGTTTATCACCCGGCTTGAGCGGTTTGTCAGGGAGCGTGGCTTTGATGGACCACTTGACAGGTTCCCTCGGTATCTGTCCCGAACCCTCGGTGGCGGCTCCCGGGATGAGTAGAACACAAATAAGCACCAGAGCTAAAACCGCTGTGCTCCCCAATCCTCTATCCAGCATTTCTTTACCTCCCCTGATTGCGGATCACCTTGTACCAACAACCCCCGGCAGGTTACAACTGGAAAACGTGATTCCGATCGCACAGGGCGGCATGTTTGAAATCCGTGGCAGTCCTTTAGCCGGGGATTATACGGATTTTACTGAGGCGCGCAGCGACAGCCCTGGATTGGCCAGGGACTCCACCATCTGCTCGTGAATCGCCTGATCGAGCAGATAGAAAAGCTTCCCCTCCTCGTGTACCGGTGCGGCATGTCCTTTGGAGACCAGCAGAAGGCACAGTTGCTGTTCCCCGGGGCTCAATCCGGACGCATCGACGCGGGCCATTCCCTGGGGGCTCGGGATCAGCTTGCGGAGAAGATTCCTGGTAAAGACCTGATCGTCACTGGAATCCATGACCGCGCCGGCCGAAATCCAGCGCTCTTCCGGCGCCCCGAAGAAGTATGGGCCCGAGGAGTATGCCAGCAGGAATACGATCAGGTCGATGAACGCTGCCAGGGCGAAGGCGAAGACGTGCCGGCTGCCGGGCGCGGATACCAGTTCCTGGAACGCGATCAGAAGATCCTCCTGCCCGCTGGCCGAGCGATCCACGAAGTCGGTATAGGAGGGCACCGCCGGGAGCGCGAAATTCTGGGTGTGGAGTGTCTCTTTGACTTCCTGCCAGGGGACGGCATCGAAGACCTGCTGGAAGCTCCGAAGCTGGTTTTCGGTCGATTCGAGCGGCTTGAGATTGTTCCGGAAATCGGTCAACGATTGCTGTGCCGCCTGCATGCGTTCCAGGGACTGACGGGCCAGTTTTGCGTAGCGATCGAAGGCTGTGTAGCGCAGGCCCTGGCCGATCCCTTCCGGATAGCTGGAGTTATAGGTCTGTGCTTCACGCGCCACCGCCTCCCGGATCCTGGCCAGGTAGGGATCGGAGTCATGAGCTCTGGAGATGTATCCATGAGCCTTTTCAGCGCCCGTCATCTCTTCAAGGGCGAGAACGTGCTTTTGACCTTCGCTGATCGCGCCCGCCACGAGTTCCTGCGCCTGTCCCGATGCAGTGCTCAACGAGTCGTAGAGTTTGCGTTGGATTGTCGCGGGCCGCTCGCGGGCGGAAAACCACGTGTAGAGGCAGGCGTAGGAAAACGAAATCGACACCATCGCCGTGATGGCGTACACGGCGATGAGGAGGGCGCGCTTGGTTTTGCTTATTCCTACCAGCCAGGCAACCAGAACCAGGGCCGACTGCACGCCGAGGGATGCCAGAAGTGCGAACCAGGGCGCCAGGTAAAGCGCCATGCCCTGCTGGGTCGTATACCATGAGACGATTGACAGCAGGCAACTTGCGATAAACAGGGCCTTTACCATGGGACGGCTGACGCCCACGAGGGTTGAGGGTGCTCCGGACATAGAACCTCCTTGTCGAGTTACCGATAAAACGATTTCCCGCTCCCTATGGTTCCATGAATCCCACACCCGAGCAGGCGGCACCCGACCATCTTGAATAAAGATTGAAGATACCCGGGCCAAAGTTCAAGTCCTCGCGCCAAGGGGGGCATTCCGAATCGCTCGTTCTCACGCCGCGACATGTGGATGCGGACTGGAAAATCGGAATGTCCGTTTCGGTCCAGGTGTAGAATCAGCCTGCACAACGGAGGCAGGCTATGTCGCGCAAGCACCGCAGACACAGGATTTCAGCACCGGCTTTTCCCCGCAGATCCTTGCCCGGGAGCGCACCCGGAACTCTGATTGTCGATCCGCAGGCGCCCAAGCCGGTCATCCAGGTGATGGCATACAGTCCGGAAAAGGTGCTCGAACAAGACATAGACGACGTTCACAGCATCCGGTCATTCTTGCGCGAATGGCCGGTGACGTGGGTCAGCGTGATGGGATTGGGCGATGTTTCCGTGATCACCAAAGTGGGCGAGATTTTTAACCTGCATCGGTTGGCGCTGGAGGACGTGCTCAACGTTCATCAGAGGGCGAAGGTAGACCAATTCAAAGACAACTGCTTCATCGTGGTCCGCGCCATCAACGCCGAAGAGGCGTACTCATCCGAGCAGTTGAGCATCTTTCTCGGCAAAAATTACCTGCTGACCTTCCAGGAACGAACCGGCAGTTATTTTGATCCCGTGCGCGAACGCATCCGGAAGGATACGGGCCGCCTCCGCCTCGCCGGTCCCGACCATCTGGCCTATGCCCTGATCGACGCCACCATCGACTGGTACTTTCCAGTGCTGGAAAAGTACGGGGAAACACTGGAAGTCATCGAAGACGCGGTCGTCGCGCAGCCTGAAAAACGATTCATCAGGCAGATTCACGAGATGAGATATGCCCTGCTCACTCTCCGCCGGACAGTTTGGCCGTTGCGCGAAGCGGTGAACGCCCTATGCCGGGACCCTCTTCCTCTGATCTCGGATGAGACGCGCATCTACCTGCGCGACTGCTACGACCACACGGTGCAGATCATCGATTTGCTGGAAAACTATCGGGATGTGGCTTCGAGCCTGATGGAAGTCTATCTGTCCAGCCTCGGCAACCGGACCAACGAGATCATGAAGGTGCTGACGATGTTTGCCGCGATATTTATCCCCCTGTCCTTCATCGCCGGCATTTACGGAATGAATTTCGACATTCCCGAACTCAAATGGGCGTTGGGCTATCCCTATGCGCTGGGTCTCATGGCTCTGGTTGCGATCGGCCTGCTGTATTACTTCCGCAGAAAGGGCTGGCTCGGTTCTGAAAAAGAGCCAACCCAAAACTCAGAACCACCAACCAGTCAAACCACGAAGTCCCCAAAGCAATAAAAGAGGGCGACTGTCCGGCAATTCAGAAGCTGTTATTGTATTTCGACCACAGCAGTTCGCCGACTTTCCAGTAGTCTTCCACTGCCTTGTTGGCGATTCCATGGCAATACTTCGTGAGGTACTCCCCGGCTTTGGCGGGGTCGGTCTGGTAGAGGCGCAGTGCTTCATCCTCTGTCGCCTTCTGTTTCGCGAAAGCATCCGCTTCGATCGGCTGCCAGACCCTCTTCAAATCCTCCTTCATCACCTGGTACCGGATGTAGGAGAGCTTGCTTGCCTGCCGGAAAGCCCACCAGGCACAATCGCGCCGGTACTTCTCCCTCCCATCGATCATGAAGGACTCCGGCATCTGTGAGATTCCGATGTAGAAGGGCATGTGGGGCGTGGTCGCAGGATTGTCGTACCCCAGCCAGACCAGGCCCCCGATCGGGTTGGGCAGCCAGGAGCGGGATTGCGTAATCTGCAAATAAGTGGCGGTGGGAGAGCAGATCGTTCTTTCGCGCTGGATGCGGAACAGTGAAGTCCAATCGCTGTTCATGAACGGATTTGCCACAGGGCTCTTGACGGCCTGGCCCTGTTGGTTGACGACCGTGAGATTGCGCGTCATGTCAAAGGGAGTGGCGTCGTAACTGTCCCGGAAAATCGCGAGCACATCCTGAACCGACACCTTCTTGTCCGGCTTCACCGACAGCGGGTAGTTCTCCGCGTTGGGATCCAACCTGAGCGACGGGGCCAGCAAGCTCAGGACCCGCCACTCCCGGCGACGGCTGCCCATGCTGCTTCTGTCGGCGTAGGCATAGCAGAACTCGAACGGGTGGCCGCTTTTCGGATCCCACCACCCCATTTCCTGCGCCAGCGCCAGAACGTTGTCCGAGGCCATGTAATAGTCTTTGTTCTTGAGGTCGAGCTGCCGGATCCTGTGGGCGTTGGCCGACACCCCGATCTGGTCGTCCGGGATGCGGACTGCAGCCCATACCGCGCCGACTTTCCCTCTCCCGGGACCCAGAATCTCGAAATGCCACACTTCGTTCGGGTCGGCGAAGGTGAAACACTCCCCGGCGTCGTTGTAGCCATACTTTCTGGTGAGCTCGTCAGCGACTTGGATGGCCTCGCGTGCAGTCCGGGCTCTTTCCAGGATCAGGCGGTAGAGCTCCGGCGCATCAATGATCCCTTCCTTACTTTGCAGCTCACGCTTCCCGCCGGTCGTTGTTTCGCCGATTGCGAGCTGATGCTCGTTCATAATGGGATAGGCGGCGTTGAGGTACTTGTAGGTTTCGGCAACCTGTGGGATCTCTCCCGTGGGCACGCGATCGGTATCGTCGGGACCTTTGGTCAGCTTGGGCTCCAGCCAGACCTTGGCCCGCTCGCCCGCACCGTGTTTCTGGCGGGGGACGATATTCATCCAGGTTCTGTCGCTGCCGCTGTCGCAAGAGTGGGAGGTCATCGTGGAGCCATCGGCCGACGCGAGCTTGCCGACCAGGATGCTCGTGCAACTCTCAGAGTCCGGGCTCTGCACCTGCGGCGCCGGCGCCGACGCCAGCGAAATCAACAGCAGAAATGCAATGGCGATCGGAACACTTCGCCGCATCGGGCGTTCTGGATGCATTGGCCTCGTCATTTCACTCTCCTTGCTGCGAATGATGGTATCGGAACCTGGATCAGGCAATCTTAGCGCGTGAGAAACCCTGAAATACACGAAAATTCTCTTCGTATTTTTGTATTGAAATCAAATACTATTCGTACTAATTATATAGTCGTCTCGCCAAACGAAAATTTCATCAACCTTTTGGGGATTTTCGGCGTCTAATAGACGAGTCATTTTGACGGATTAGTCGCAGTGCACTCCCCCGATTTACCGCACTGCCTCAATCAGCACAACCTGGTGAGGGTATTCTCCCCAACGGAGTGTCCAGCTGTGACCTGCGCAATCTTGCATCGACTCATCACATCTGCCCATACCGTGTGCCGTCCCCGGCACGACCGGAACTCGTCGACCAAAACCCTGCAGGCTCCGCGCAAAACGGCGCCTATGCTGCTTCTCGCATTGACTGCCGGCGCGATCCTGCCTTGGGCGGCCTGCGGCCGCCCGGCGCGGGGAGTGACGCAGGGCTCGGGCGGGGAAAGCAGCCAGTCTGCCATTGTGAGAGTTGAAAGGCGCAATTTCCGGCGCACTGTCCGCCTTCACGGGGCCGTGGGCGCAGTCCAATCGTACGGGGTGCTCGCTCCTCGTCTCACCGGGCAGATGGCAAGCACGATGGTCATCACCAGGATCGTGCGCAACGGCGCGCGGGTCCGTGCCGGCGACATCCTGGTGGAGTTCGATCCCCAGACCCAGACGAGAAATATCCTGGACCGGCAGGCCGATTACGACAATCTCATCCAGCAGATCAAGAAGAGACAGGCGGATGAGGCCACCGCGCGCGCCGCGGACGATACCGAGCTCAAAGGCGCGGAGGTGGATCTCCAGTCGGCGCGGGTGGAGATGCGCAAGAACGATTTTATCCCGGGTTTTCAGGCTGAGATCAACAAGCAGAACCTTGCGGAAGCCGAGGCGAAACTCAAGCAGCTCAAGGATACTTTCGCCCTGAAGCGTGAGGCGGCGGCCGCGGATTTGCGCATCCTCGAAATCCAGCGTGACCGTGCGCAGAAGGCCGTGACGTATGCTCAGAACAACATGGAAAAGATGAGCATCAAGTCGCCGCTGGACGGGCTGGTGGTCCTGAGTCCGATCTACAAGGGCACGCGCATGGTGGATCCGCAGGAAGGGGACGAAGTGCGGCCTGGCGGGGGCATCATGCTGGTGGTGAATCCGTCGGCCATGCAGGTCCTTGCCCGCCTGAATCAGGTGGATGTCTCCCAGGTGCACCTCGACCAGCCCGCCGAGATTCGTCTTGACGCCTATCCGAGCCTTGTCTTTCCCGGCAAGGTGGAGCGGATCAGCGCGATCGGCACATCCAGCTCCTATTCGAAGCGGATCCGGTATTTCGCAGCCGTGATCTCGATCAAGGGGAGCAACCCCAAACTGCTTCCCGATCTGACCGCGGCCGTCGACGTGCAATTGGAGGCTCTGGACAACGTGCTGTGTCTTCCTCGAGAGTCGGTCGTCATGCAGGAAGGCCGGGCCATGGTCAACGTCCTGGTGAACGGCCGGCCTGAGCCGCGCGCAGTCAAGCTCGGCTCGATGAACGATTGCGAAGTGGTGATTGAATCGGGACTTGAGGAGGGACTGACGGTTATGCGTAATCCGCACATCGCGGCCGGCGCGGGCAAGCTGCCGGAGTAGGACTGGAGCAGGAAAAGCATGAGACATACGGCATCCCGCAGAGCGTCCTTGGTCAAGAGACTCTGGCTCGGCCTGTTTGTGCTGGCAGCGGCAGCGACGGCAGCCGGCATCTGGGGCCCCTGGAGAAAAAGCAAGTTGCCGGCGGTTGCTACTGCTGAAGTCAAGCTCGGCGATTTTGTGGACTATGTCGAGCTTCGTGGAGAAATCAGGGTGCGGACCTCTACCGTGATCACGGCTCCCACCAACGCCGGCGATCTGCAGATTCTCAAGCTCTGCCGTGACGGGGCCACGATCAAGAAGGGAGATGTGGTCGTCGAATTCGATCCATCCAGCTTGAAGCGCAACGCCGACCAGTTCCGTTCCACTCTGAGGCAGGTGGAGGCCGAGATTCAGCGGGCCAACGCCCAGCAGCGCCTGCGCGAGGAGCAGATCCTCACCGACGTCATGAGCGCGCAATTCGGGCTCGACCGGGCGCGCCTGGATGCGAGCGCGCAGGACCTCAATTCCGCGATGGACAATGAGAAGAATCTCCTGGCGGTCGCCAAAGCGGAGCAGAAGGTGCGCGAGGTGCAGAGCCGGATCGAATCCAGCCGTGTCGGGGCCCAGGCGGACCTCGCCGGCACTATCCGGAGACGCAACAAGGCCCAGGCGGATCTCGAACAGGCCGAACGCAACCTGGCCGCGCTCACGCTCTCGTCGCCGGTGGACGGTATCATCACTCTGCTGCCCAACTCGCGCGCCCGCACCAGCTTTATGGGCGGCGGCACCACGCCGGTGTTTAAGGAAGGCGATCGCATTTGGTCCGGTGCTTCGATCGCCGAGGTGCCGGAACTTTCCACCATCCAGGCCAACGCACCCGTATATGAAGCCGATCGCGGCAAGATTGCCCAGGGGCAGCCCGTAAGTCTGCGCGTCGATGGGGTCCCGGACAAGGAGCACAAAGGCCGCGTGGGCGACATCAGCACGCTTGCCAAGCTCGACTACTCCACCTTCCCGACCCGGAAGAGTTTCGATTTGATGGTTAAGCTGGATGAGCCCGACCCCAGGCTGCGCCCGGGGATGAGCGCGAACTTCCGCGTCGAGGTCGAACGCCTGCCCAATTCCATCGTGATACCGGCCGCGGCTGTCTTTGAGAAGGGCGGCCGGAACGTAGCCTATGTGCTCGTTCCCAAAGGCTTTGAGGAGCGTGCCGTGCAGGTCGGGCGACGAGGCGACGAACAGGTCCTAGTGGCCGGCGGATTGAAGCCCGGGGAGCGCATCGCGCTCAAGGATCCGACGGTGTCCGATGAACAGAAATGACCTTGCACCCGCGAAAGGCATGAGACCGATGAAAACCTACTCGCATACTCCAGGACTTGAAGACAGAGCATTCGGGATGAGCGCGCGAGGAACCTTGGTTCTGAAAATCACGCTGGTGGTTCTGGCGTTGGGCATGAGTGCGGCATGCACGATGATCGCGAGCCTGACAAACTTGAAAAAGGCCGGACTTGTCATCCCGACGGTCCGGGTGGTGCGCGAGCCGGTGGAGGTGAAGGTATACACGGTCGGCGAGCTTCGGCCTGCCCTGACTGCCATGATCGTGGCCCCGCCGGTGGCCGGAGGCACCCTGCAGATCATTCACATTGTCAAAACCGGCACCCGGGTCAACGAAGGAGATGTCGTGGTCGAGTTCGACCCGAGCGAACAGGAGTACAACCTCGAGCAGGCCCAATCCCAGCTGGATGAAGCCGACCAGCAGATCAAGAAGATGAAGGCCAACCAGGCAGTCCGGGTAGCGCAGGAAGGTGTCACTCTGCTGTCCGCACAGTTCAGCGTCCGCCGGGCCGAGTTGGCGGTGAAGGGGAACGAGTTGCTGGGCGCGATCGAAGCCAAGAAAAACCTGATAAACCTCGAAGAGGCCAAACGCAGGCTCGAACAGTTGCAACGTGACGTCAAGTCGCGCGCGAGTTCGGACCAGGCGGATCTGGCTGTCCAGATGGTGGCTCGCACTAAGTCTCAGCTGGGCATGAAACTCGCCCAGCAGAACATCGATAACATGACCTTGCGCGCGCCGATCAACGGCGTCGTGGTTCTGGGGCAGAACCTGGAAGCCTTGATGTCGGCCAGCGGCGGCATTTCCATATCCTCCGCGACGGAGATTCCCGAATTCCGGGAAGGGGATCAGGCGTATCCCGGCCGCCTGATTGCGCAGATCCAGGATGCGGAGCAGATGGAGATACAGTCTAAGGTCACCGAGAACGATCGCGGCAGTCTTAATCCCGGCCAGCCCATCGAGGCCTGGGTAGATTCGCGACCGCTGAAAAACTACAGCGGCAAGATCAAATCCCTGGCCCTGTCGGCATCCTCATCCTCGTCCTCGTATCTCGATTATCTGGAAGCGCTCTCGACCCGGAGTTTCGACGCGACCTTCGAGCTCGATCCCAACGGTGAGCAGCTGAATCCGGGGGTGACCACGCGAGTGACGATCCGGGCAACAAATGTGAAGGACGCCCTCTCGCTTCCACGGCAGGCTCTGTTCCAGAAGGAAGGGAAGCCGGTCGTGTACGTCAGGCGCGGGGAGGGCTGGGAAGCACGCGAGGTCCAGATCAAATACCTCACCGAGAGCCGCGCCGTGATTGAAGGGCTCGCAGAGGGGACGGAGGTCGCTCTGGTGAATCCGGATCTGCAGAAGGGCAAAGCCGCGGGGAAAGCCAGTCCCCTGGCTTCGATTCTCGGAGGGGCGACTCGATGAAAGGCAAACGCGGAGGGGATGTGGAAAAACTCCGATGGCGGAGAAGACAGCTGCTGCCGGATCTGCGCCTGGCCTTGCAGAATCTGGGCGTGCGCAAACTCCGTTCACTACTCACTATGCTGGGCATGATTTTCGGCGTTGCAGCGGTAGTTTCGATGCTGTCGATTGGCGCCGGCGCGCAACAGCAGGTTTTGGCCTTTATCGAGCAGCTCGGTGTGCGCAACCTGATCATCGAGGCCAAGGATGTGACCGATTCCCAGGAACTGGTCAGAACGCGGAAGATTTCCCCGGGCCTCTCGTTCAAGGATCTCAGGGTGATCCGCGCCAATGTCGGTGATCTGACGGCCTCAACCCCGCGCAAGCGCTTCGCTCCATCCAGCATGCTCCCCAAGCCGCGGCAGGACATGCCCGGCGTCTACGGCGTGGCCCCTGAATATCAGGATATTGCAGGGCTGAGACTGATCGCGGGGCGCTTTTTTGACAAGGGCGATAATGATCGTGTGGCGGCGGTCTGTGTCCTGGGGGGGGGCGCGAAGGCGAATCTTTTCCTCCAGAAAGAGGCCGTGGGGGAGTACATCAAGGTCAACGAGCAGTGGTTCCGGGTGGTCGGAGTCCTGGGAGCCCAGCTGACCGCGCAAAGTGAGCTCTCCGGCTTGAAATCGCAGGATTTGAACAACCTCATCTACGCGCCGATCGACAGTGTCATCTATCGCCTGGAAGACAATAAGAGCTCCCTGAGGGATGAAGTCGACGGCCTCTATCTCCAGCTGGCCAAGACTGCCGACAGCAGCGTGGTCGGGGATGTCGTGCGCGGCATCCTGAATGCCTCGCATCGCAATGCCGGCGATTTCAGCCTGGTCGTCCCCGCAGAGTTGCTTGCCGAGCAGAAGCGCACGCAGCGCATCTTCGAAATGGTCATGACTGCGATTGCCTCGATTTCGCTCCTGGTGGGCGGGATCGGCATCATGAACATCATGCTGGCCAGCATCCTCGAGCGTACCCACGAGATTGGCGTGCGCCGGGCCGTGGGAGCACGCAAACGCGACGTTCTGCGCCAGTTCCTGGTGGAAGCCATCCTGATATCATTTGTCGGCGGCCTGCTCGGGATCGGCTGCGGGTTCGGCATTTCGCGCCTCGTGGCCGTGATGGCAGGCTGGTCGACGATCGTGACCCTGAACTCCATCCTTCTGGCGTTCATGGTTTCGGTCTCGGTCGGCTTGATCTTCGGCATTTATCCGGCGGTCAAAGCCGCCCGTCTCGATCCCGTCGAAGCCCTGCGCTACGAATGAGATGCCGGGAGACCAAGACTCACTCGGGGTACTTGGCGTCTTTCGCGGTCGGGTTCATGAAGGCGAGCAGCAGGATGATGGCGGCGAGCACCAGATAGGCCGTCGCGAACTGGTAGGGAATGGCCCGCTGGAGCGGGCTCGCCAGATTCCACGGCAGATAGACGCTTCCTTCAGGCAGAGCCGAATGAATCACGCCGAAAAAAGTGGCTGCCGCAAGAATGCCCAGGTACAGCGATGCGAGCTTGAAGCGCTTGTTGATCAGTACGGCAAGGAAGGCGCCCCAAAGCATGGCGGTCAGAATGAAACCGTTTCCCATTGCGACCGTGACGAGAGCTTCCGGCAACTCCCTGCCCGGCGTGCTCATGAGTTGAACAAAGCGATCGGTGGGCACAATAGCCGGATTGCTGTATTTGATCGCCAGCAAGCGTGCCAGCGTAGGGAAATAAGCGAAGGCAACCGCGGGCGCATGCGCGCGCGGGCAGGCGACGAATGCCTGCGCCATGATCTCGAGGGCGACGAAAATCAGAATCGGTGCAAGCACGGCGCGCGGTATCAATTCGACGATGAACGAGACGTAGCCTAAAACGCCGCCCAATCCAATGAACAGTCCCGTCAGCAGCGTGTATCCCGCCCGCGAACCCATGCCTTTGTACGCAGGCTGCCCGATGTAGGGTGTGGACTGCGCGACGCCGCCGCACAGTCCGGCCACCAGGGTCGCCACCGCCTCGGTGAGCAGGATGTCCCGTGTCTTGAAATCGTCTCCGGCGACCCGGGCGCTTTCGGTTACGTTGATGCCGCCGACGACTGTGAGCAGCGCAAACGGGATCGAGATGGGCAGGTAGCGGAGCGCTGCGGTGAAACCTTTCACGAAAGCGAGGGTCGGCATCGGGAATCCCAGGTGCAGTTCGACCACCGGGGCTGTGTAGGAAGATCCTATCCACCCGGCAGGGCCCAGCAGGTGATACAGCGCCGTACCAAGGGCGATGGCTGCCAGCACTCCGGGGATGTTCCCGGGCAGCCGCACTTTGGCCACCAGGGTGTAGAGGATCAGACCTAAAGACATCAAACCCACCAGGGGCAGGCCGAAGATGTCGACCAGAGGCGTGAAGCCGATCAGCGCCAGACCGATGCCTGCGAGCGATCCCAGCAGGCCGGCCTGCGGAACCACCTTCTGGATCCAGCCGCCGCAGAAGGAGAGCGCGAGCTTGACCACTCCCATCATGACCATGGTGGCCATGCCGATGTACCAGGTCATCAACGCCGCATCTCGCGCCTCCATCCCGCCGGCCTTGAGGGAAACGAAAGCCGGTCCGAGGACTACCAGCGCCAGGCCGATGGTCGAGGGCGTGTCGAGACCGAGCGGCATCGCCGTGACCGTCGGATTTCCCGTGCGCCGGGCAAGCCGGAAGGCCATCCAGGTATAGACCAGGTCGCCGAACAGGACCCCGAAGGCGGTGCCGGGGAACATCCGGGTGTAGACGATGTCGGCCGGAAACCCGAACGCGAACACGAGGACGCCCGCCAGAAAAGACAGCACGGTGACGTTGTCGAACATCAAACCGAAGAACCCGTTGATGTCGCCGAGGGCAAACCATCGATACTTGCGGCCAGCCGTCATGCCCGTCTCCTTTTCAGGCGATGATTACCAGATTCGGTTTCGTGGCAATTTGCAGGAGCTTGGAAACCGGCACGATGCCGAATACCTGCTCCATGGTCATGGGGGGCTTGTCGAAATGGCCTGCCTTTTCCCAGGTATTGGGGTAAAAAATCTTGATGCCGCGAAACCTGATGGACGGGTATGTCTTGGCATCGGTCATCCGGTTGTACTTCCAGACCTTCAGCGATGGGGTGCCGAGGCCGTCGGCGTCGATGACCAGTTCGACGTTCTCGAAGGTTCTGATCTCCTTTTTGTTCTCGATCATAGTGCGTGTGCCCACACTGACAGCCTGGTCGATGAACTGGTGCACGATCAGCATTTTTTTCGTCTTGAAACCCTGTGACTTGACGTAGTCGTCGAGGATCCGTTGCACTTCATTGATCTGAGCCGCCTCGACCGTTCCGACCGGTATGCCCGGAGTCAGTTTGTCCGGATAGACGTGGAACTCGGGATCAATCGCCACGTGGACGTTTTCGTATTTGAGATACCCTTTTTCAATCATGCGGTTGACCTGTGCCACGGGATTGGAGCGCCCCAACTGCGTGTCAAGGACGACAATCCAGCCCCGCTCCGCAGCGGGCTTGATGTAATTGTCGATGATGAGGCTCGCCGGGCCTTCCAGGTATTGCAGGCAATCCCCGCGTTCCTGACACGGAACCGCCAGCGCGTATATCAAGTGCACCCCGGGCACGACGGGTTTGTGATCGTTGAGTTTTTTGACCTGATCCACCCATTTGGGGAGGTCTTCAGCCATCGCATCGAAATTCTTATAGGTGCCGAGGCGCCCTAGAATCGGGGCCCTGTCGAAAGCGCGCCCATAGACCGTGAAGACGGTATTGTTCTCCAGCAGTCCCTGTGCCCGGGTCGGGGCGGCTGGAAGGCGAGGCTCCTGCATGTCTAGGGCTGGCGCAGTCTGCAGTTGTTCCTGGGGGCCGGGAGCCGGAGGATCGACCTGTCCTCGCGTCAACACGGATGTGACCAGAGACAGAACCATTACGGCCAAGACCAGGCCGACGCACATCAGTCCCTTTTTGGATGGTATTCGAACAACGATTGATCTTGCCATTCTCGCCTGGAAAGATGGGTTTGTTGCAACTCATGCACCCTGCTTATGGTGTGGGAACCACCACAGGGAGGATGCCCCTGCTACAATCCTTCATCGAAGTAGTTCACGACTGTTGAGGATTGCGGCTGTCACGTACGGCCGCGCTTCCCCGATGGGCCGCGGCCAGTGATCGGGTGGCGCTGCTGCGGGTCGTTGAACCAGTTCAAATCGATATTGATCTGCCCTCTCTCTTTTTGTTCCCGTGGAACCAGCACGAATCGCTGTCCGTCGGGCGAGACATCATAGTTTGGGAAGAGAGGAATGTCACCGGTTTCGTAATCGCCCGAAACGACGAGGCGAGGCGAATCCGGATTAAACTCCGGCTCTGTCTGGACCTCCACACTCATCAACCCTTTCCAGCTCCGGAAGAACAGTTCCCGCCCGTCGCGTCCCCAGACGGGCTCGCGGCCCTCGGCCGTCGAGATCTGAAATCGCTCTCCAGGGCCCGGAAAGGGACGTACATAGACCTGGGCCGGGCCTGAGTCGTCGGAGATGTATGCAAGCCAGCGGCCTTCCGGAGAGAGCACACCGCCATACTCGGCATACTGGGTGCACAGGAACGGCCGTGCGCCTTGCTCTGCCTCCGTCGACAGGACCCAGAGATCCGGCCCTGTGTCGGGCGCGAATTCGGTGAAAACCAGATCCTTGCCGTCCGGCGACCAGGAGTTCGGCACTTCGGGATTCTCGCTTGTTCGCAGCAACGCTGCCGTCCCGCTGCCGTCGGCGGGCATCCAGAAGATCTGCCACTGGCCATCTCGATCGGATGCAAATGTCAGACGTTTGCCGTCGGGAGTCCATAAAGGCATCAGGTTGTTCCCTTCGTAGGTCAAGCGCGTGAAGCTGCCGCTCGCGACATCAACGGTCCAGATGTTGGACTTCTCCTGCTGCGAGTCGACGACGACGGCCAGCTGCAGCCCATCGGGGGAGAGCCGCGGGTAGGAAAAGGCGCCGCGGCTGATGGTCAGCCGTTCGATACCCCCCTGGCGGTCTGCCCAGACCAGAGAGCGCAGATCGTCATCTTCCACTGCTGTGGAATATGCGAGCGCACCGGTGTATGAGAAGGCGAAGTAACCGGCCCAAACCGCCTTGTCCGTTCCGACGCCTTGCTTGACCAGGAATGGATCTCCCTGCACCAGAAGGCGGGTGGGGTCGAAACGAACCGCCATGAGGTCGCCCCCGCGCATAAAAAGCAGATGTCCGGTTGGTGAAAAGCGGGCGTCGGAAACCCCGTCGAGAAGCACTTTTTTTTGGCCGGATTTCAAGGAGAGCGCGGCGACACACGGTGTGCTGGTGGCGCCGGCGGTCCCGATCGTGAAGATCACCGCCTTGCCGTCCGGCAGGATCTGGGGCCAGCGGTGCGTGAACTCCTTCTGCTGCAGCCGGGTTACGGGCTCCGCCGTACCTCCCGCTGCCGGGATGCGCCAGAGGCCCGAGAAGACGTCGGGGGAGAAGATGATGACATCGTCCATTCCCCAGGAAGCGCCGAGACCGAAAGGCGCCCGGCACAGAACCACGGGTTCTCCGCCCTCAAGGGCTACCTTCTTCAACTTGGAGTCACGCGCGTCGAAGTAACCGATCCAGGAGCCATCCGGCGAAAAGAATGGGCTGTAGGCACCTTGAGTGCCGGGAAGCGGCCTCGCCTCAATTTCGTCCAGCGCACGCACGTACAGCTGGGTGCTGTAATCGATCTGCGCCACGTATGCCAGATGAGTGCCGTCGGCTGACAATGCAAGGGGATTGGATCTCAGCGCCAGCGGAGCTGTGCGCGGCAAGGCCATCACAAAACGCATGGGCGGCAGAGGCGGGCCCGGCCGGGTACCATACCACAGGGCAACGCCCCCCCCGAGCGCCCCCATGATCAAGCCGCCGACTCCCCAGGCGAGGGCGCGGAGAAAACCGCGCCGGTCATGCATCGTGGCTTCGGTTCGCGGCGGTCCGGAGCCTTCAGGCGCAGGCGGGGCTGTTTCCTCTTCACCGGGATGCTGCGACTGAATATTCGACCGAGCGCTGGCCATGCTTTCTCCTTCGGACATCCTAGGCAAGGCCATTAGGCAAGTCCACATCAAAAACAGATCATAAGATAAAGGAAATGCGCCGGACCACCTTTCGTGCCCTCGCTGTTTCGCATGGTTCCTAAGGATGGGCAACAAGGCGTCAAGAAACAACAAGATCTTGCAAATTTACCCGGCCATCGTGGAGATAGACTTATTGCATTAGTGCCCGGAGTATGACAAAGTTTGTTGGAAGGGAGTCGGAATCTGCGCCTCTACCTTGACCCTATGTTCCCCAGAACCGAAGGCTTTCTTACGGATCGCCGGCAACAAATGCGCTCTCGACTTTCCTCATAAATGGTTGCCGATCCGGAGACCCCGGGGCTCGCATGCCAGGGCGTAGTCTCGTTCGGCGCCTCGACCCATTTCAGGAGGGTTTATGTCAAAAAGGCTCTATGTGGGAAACCTGCCTTACACGATTACCGAAAGCGCTTTACAGGAAATGTTTTCCGAAGCCGGGCAGGTGGAATCCGTGAAACTGATTACAGACCGGGACACGGGCCGTTCCAAAGGTTTTGCCTTTGTAGAGATGGCTACCGACGAGGCAGCGGAGCATGCCATCGCGGAGTTCAATGGCAGAAAGATTGAGGGCCGTCCCATGACAGTCAATGAAGCAAAGCCGCAACAGCCGCGCGAGGGCCGCATGGGCGGCGGCGGAGGCAGGCGGTCTGGTTTCGGCGGGCGTTAAACCGGAAGCCCGACCAGGTGCGCACACACGCCTCGGCTCTCCCGGCTGCAGATGCCCTGAATCCCGGAGGAACTAGGAACCGGGCCTCCCCACGCCCCACGCGAAAGCAAGCCAGCCAAGCAGGAAAGCCGCACCACCCATGGGTGTGATCGCTCCCAGGGAGCGGTCGCCGCTCAGGGCCATTGTGTACAGACTGCCTGAAAAAAGCACGGTCCCGGCCACAAAGCACCAGCCGGAGAATTGCAGGATGGATCCGGGCCAGCGCCCAACCGCCCAGGCGACCGCCAACAGGGCGAACGCGTGATAGATCTGATAACGCGTTGCGGTTTCAAAGATGGCCAGCATGTCTGGCGGGAGTTTCTGGCGCAAACTGTGTACCCCGAAGGCTCCGGCGGCCACCGCCATGAAAGCGGACAGGGCGCCGACAACTGCGAAGGTTCTCTCCATTTTTCACGCTCCTGGTATGGGGTCGCTGTTTCTCTTATTCAATTGCCGAATGTCCGCAAAAATGCTATCATAAATCAAAATAATTCTGCGCGCACAGGCCCTTATGAGAAAACCAAGCGAGTCTCCTGGCGCAAGTCATCTAGTCGAACGTCAGATGTTGTTGTCCCACGTAAGAGAGAAGGCAGCTCCCAGACAGGTGGAAGCCGAACCCGCAGCTTCCTACCGCTTCATCACCATCACGCGTGATGTGGGGGCGTTGGGCGACGACGTCGCATCGGGGCTGGCGAAGCATCTCGATTGGCATGTATTCGACAGGGAAATCGTGGACCATATCGCCGTGCACAGCCATGTGCGACAGGACCTTGTGCGCGAGCTCGATGAACGGTCCCAAAGCCTGATCCACGATACGGTCGCACGTCTGCTTCTGATGGCTGAAGGGATATCGTTTGGCAACGAGGAGTATCACGAAGCCCTGCTCAAGACCCTGGCCCTTCTGGCCGCACGCGGTAAAGCCATCATCGTGGGGCGTGGCAGCGCCTATGCTTTGCAGGGAGAGCCCGGCCTGCACCTGCGCGTCTTCGCGTCGCCGGAGGTGCGCGTCCGGCGCCTGGCGCTACGGTGGCAGGTCACGCCGGAGGAAGCACGACGGCGCATGGAGAAGATCGATATCGAGCGGCGCAGTTTCCGACAACACCACTTCCGCCAGAGCGTCGAGGACCTGCGCTTTTTCGACGCGGTTTTTGACACCGACCGGATGTCGGTCGAACAGATCGTCCATGCCGTCCTCGCCATGCTGACGTCGCCTGAGCATACTCGACATGCCCCCGAGCCTTCGTTACAGGAGACCGTCCCGCGCCCGACTCTCACGCCCCACGTGCCCGAACCAAGCAATGCCGCCAGGTAAGTCCGGGTACTGGAAAGTCCGATCTCTGTTTCCCTCCACATCCTCTCCGTTGAGCTGTCCAGGCTCGAGGTAGTTATCATGCGCGTGCGTTCGTTCCAGGCGCATGAAAGACTGTCCCGGAATCGGGGAGTGAACAGCCTGTCACCCGATTTCTATTCATCGGGTGTTTTTTGTTTGGTTGCGCGGCCCGCGAAGGGGGTAGTACTATGCCAATTGAGGCTGCCGCCGATAGGGGGAAAGGCAGCGCCCGCTGAATTCTTCGCCGAGGAGGTGCCATGGAGACCCTATGGTCCCAGCGCTATGCGCTGCGGACACGACGGATGCAAAGCTCAGTCGTGCGGGAGCTGTTAAAGCTGACCGAAAAGCCCAACTTGATATCTTTTGCGGGAGGGTTGCCCGCTCCGGAAATATTTCCGGTGGAGGAATTTCGAGAAGCTGCAGAACGCGTGCTCATGCAGTCCGGCCCCCAGTCGCTGCAGTACAGCACGACCGAAGGCTGTCCGCGCCTGCGCGAGATGATCGCCAGGCATACCGCCCGCTATGGCATCATAATTCAGCCGGAAAACATACTGATCACCAGCGGATCCCAGCAGGCGCTCGATCTGATCGGAAAAGTATTCCTGAACTCTGGCGATCGTATCGCGGTGGAGCGGCCCACCTACTTGGGAGCACTGCAGGCGTGGAATGCCTATCAGGCCCAGTTTCTGGGGGTTGCTATGGACGACGAAGGGATGCAGACCGATGAGCTCGAGTCCGTACTTCGCTCCGGCCCCAAATTCCTCTACGCTCTTCCCAATTTTCAGAACCCGACCGGCGTGACGATGTCGCTCAAACGACGCGAAATCCTCATCGACATGGCCGACCATTTCGGCGTGCCGATCATCGAAGATGATCCCTACGGCCAGTTGCGCTATGATGGCGAACATCTCCCCTCCCTGAACGTGCTGGACGCCCGCGCCCGCGACGGCAAGCCGTTCAGCGGCAATGTCATCTACCTCAGCACCTTCTCCAAGATTCTGGCGCCCGGACTGCGGCTCGCCTGGGTTGTGGCTCCTGCCGAGGTCATTCAAAAGCTGGTTCAGGCAAAGCAGGGAACGGATCTGCATACCGGCACATTCGTGCAGATGGTTGCCTACGAGATCGCACGCGGCGGCTTCCTCGATAAGCATGTGCAGCACATCCGTTCCGTCTATGGCGCGCGGCGCGATGCCATTCTGGCTGCCCTCCAGAGACACATGCCGGCAGGGGTGCGCTGGACAAAACCTCAAGGGGGTCTTTTCATCTGGGCCGTCCTTCCCGAATACCTCAATGCCACGGATCTTCTTAAGGAAGCGATTGACGAGCTGGTTGCGTTCGTGCCGGGCACGCCTTTCTATGACGATGGCTCGGGGCAAAATACCATGCGCCTGAACTTTTCGAACGCCACTCCGGAAAAAATCGAAGAAGGTATGGCGCGCCTGGGGGTCGTGATCAAGCGCGCTCTGGAGCGCCAGCCGGAGATGAGCCCACAGAAAGCGTGACAACCTGATGGCGGTTGGACCGCCCGGCCTCCGCCCTTGGTATCGGGAAATTTGCCCCAATTCAGGTTACCTCACGGTTCCCGCCTTTCCGTCCGTCCCGGGATCATGACAACAAATAATTGAAAATACAATACTTGCCAGATAGGCATTTTCTGAGCGTTCTGGTATCGAAATTGCCTTTCATCTGTCAGACCCACATCTCGGGGGTAGGAAGATACTGATGAACCAGAAGGTACCGACAGCCGTCCTGGGCAATTGCCTGGTTTGCGGCGTCAGCTATCAGCGCACACCGATCGAGGTCCGCGAACGGATATCGATTCCCGGGCATATGCTTGCCGATGCCCTGCAACATCTGATGAGCCTGCCAGCGGTGCAGGAGTGCATGATCCTTTCCACATGCAATAGGACCGAGATTTACCTTTCGGCCCCGGAATGGTGGAATGGCAGGGAGTCGTTCTGCCGCCTTGTCCGTGCCGTGCGCGGCTTTGACATGGCGGACCTGCAGGATCAGATTTACGTGCTGCGCGGTGCCGAAGCCGTCAAGCACTCCTTCCGTGTCGCCTCGAGCCTCGATTCTCTGGTCCTCGGCGAGCCCCAGATTCTGGGGCAGTTCAAGGATGCTTTTCGTGCGGCCGAAAACCAGGGCTGCATTGACCGCGAGCTGCATCGGTGGATACCACGCGTTTTTGCAGCCGCGAAACAGGTGCGCAGCGAAACGGGCATTTGCGATGCGGCCGTCAGCATCAGTTATGCCGCCGTGCAACTTGCCCGGAAGATTTTTGAAGACCTTGCCGGAAAATCGGTAGTATTGCTGGGCGCCGGAAGAATGGGGGAACTTGCGGCACTGCATCTGAGGGAGGCAGGAGCCAGGTCCATCATAGTGATCAACCGGACGCCGGCCCGTGCCGAGGAGGTTGCGGCGCGATGCTCCGGCACAGCGATGGCTTATGAGCGCCGCGAAGAGCAGATTGCCGGAGCGGACGTGGTCATCTGTTCCACGGACGCTCCGCAATATGTGCTGCTGCGCGAGGACGCCCGCCGCATCCTTTATGGTCGCAGTGACCGGCCTCTTCTTCTCCTCGACATTTCCCTCCCGCGCAATGTGGATCCTGGAGCCGGGGAACTGAAGGGGATCTACCTGTTCAACATCGACGATCTCGAAAGTGTGGTACAGGCCAACCGCAGAAATCGTCAAGCTGCCGCAGCCCGAGCGGAGCTCATCCTGCAGAAGGCGCTCGAGCATCTCCTGCATGACGAGAAGCGATCTCAGATGGCTCCGGCAATCGCAGCCATTCGCAACCAGGTTCGGTCGCTCTGCATGGCCGAGCTCGACAGGCTGGCGCAGAGAATGCCTGAAATGTCGCTGCAGGAGCGCGAGGAGCTGGAGCTCATGCTCCATCGCATCGCCCAGAAAATCGTGCATCCTGCCATTATGGAGTTGAAAGCCATCGATGCGGTCGGAGACGGCCGCGTCCGCCAATCGCTGGTCGAGAAGCTCTTCGGCATCCATCGTGAGACAGCGGACAGCAGGCAATAGACGGTTTCCACAAATAGACAAATCGGTCTCGGAATCGGGATCGCAATCGGAACTCTTAGCCGGCAAAAGCCGTTAGCGATCCCGATCCCGACGTTCGCCGACCAGAGACGCACTGATTTCCTTAAGTGACAGCTGCGGAAATGACGATAGAGCCCCCGTACCCAGCATCGAGGAGCACAGAGCCCGTGGGGCTTGCCGCGGCTCATTCCTTTTGCACAGGCAGGGACCCTCTCGGGGGGGCAGTATGCGGTTTTCAAGCGAATCCGCCCAGTGGATGGCAGTAGCTCTATCCACGGACGGACTCATCACTTCCTTTTCGAGTGCTGCTGAGCAGGTGACCGGCTACTCGGCCCACGAGCTCGCAGGTCGGCCGATCACCACCATTCTCGCGGAGCGATCCGTCTTCGAAGTCCCTCAAATGATGAAAGCGGCCGGTGATTGGGGCCTATGGGAGGGCGAGATCGTACACCGCAACCGGAGCGGCAAGTCGCTCCAGGCGCATGCGAGCATGGTGCAGCTCAGCGCACATGGAAACTGCTGCACCGGGTTTCTGCTGCTCTCTTGCCTGGATTATCGGCTCGCGGGGGATGCGGCAGGCGCCTCGTTGGGTGATGTGGCCGCGCGCCTGCGCGAGACCGCTCATGAACTGAATAATCCGCTCGCGGTAATGATGGGTTTCACCCAGCTGATCCTGCTCGACCCGCGCTGTGAGGGGAAGATGCGCGCCGATATGGAACGTATCTACTCGGAGATGCAGCGGGTTATACAGGTAGTGGAAAGACTGCACGCCTACGCCGTATCCCTGCAGGAAAGCAAGCCTGAACCGGCGCTCAAGACCATTTGAGGAATGGGTTTGCCGGCAGGCCAAACGCCGATCAAACATCCGCGTTGGCCGGCTTTTGTCTGCCGTTGAGTCGTGTCAGTAACGATAGCCCGTGAACTGGTCCAGGGCATTGGTATTGATGCGGATCTGGCCTTTCTTGGTCAGGTCGTCTGTGACTCTCCGGATGTATTCATCGAAGTAAGCTTCCCTCGCTGAGAGCAGTGCCTGCTCTCTCAGCATCGGCCTCTGCTTCGCATACTCGGTTTCGTTGAAGGGAGACAGGGATTTGAGCTGAAGCACGGCCGCCTGCTTCCCGCCGGCAATTGTAATCGGGCCGCTTATGCCGCCCACGGCCAAACCGAAGGCAGCTGCAGTGAAATCGGGTGCAGAACCGATTTCCTTTGCGGGCGTGCCGTCACGTTTGAATGAATCGCTGGTCTTGACCGCAATTCCGGCTTTCTGTGCGGCCTTTGTCAGATCGCTCAGCTTCTTGGCCTCATCGGACAGTTTCTGCGCCTGCTCCTGGAGCAGTTCGGACGCTTTCGACTCGATATAGTCTTTCTTCACTGCCTCTTGGGATTCCTTGAATTCAGGGGGCTTAGGCAAGTTGATCTGAAGCAGTTTGGGGATCGCCTGGCCCGCCGGCAGTTCGACGGCCTTGCCTAAAGAGTTGATCTCCTTCAGACGGAACACCTCGTCGATAAACTCCTGCGAGAGCCCATTCGCAGCGGGATCCGAGCTGCGATTGAAAAAGCCGGTCTCCTGGATCTTGGCCGGCACGTTCAATTCCTTCGCGACTGAGGCCAGGTCCTTCTGCTTTTCCAGGAGTTTCTGAGCTTCGGCCGCTTTCTGCTTTGCGATCTCGACTGCCTTGTCAACCTGGACCGAGCGAATCAGATTGGGACGTTCCGCCTCTTTGTTCGGTTTCTCATGGGAGAGCACTTTGATAATGTGGTATCCGACCTCCGTGCGCACGAGGTCGGAGATTTCGCCAGGTTTGAGACTGAATGCGGCAGCCTCGAAAGCCTTGGGCATGCGCCCTTGTGGGAAGGGTCCGAGATTCCCTCCCTGCGGCGCCGATCCTTCATCCTGGGAGTACTTTTTGGCCAGCTCGGCAAAGTTCTCGCCCGCCTTGGCACGCTTCAGGATCTCCTCGGCTTTGGCCTTGACCTCGGCATCTTTAGACGGGTCATCGACCTTGAATAGAATGTGACTTGCGTCGACCGTTTCCTGTCGATCCATTCGTGCCCATGCGTCATCAATTTCACGGTCGGTGACCTTCTGCGTAGCCGCTATATCCGAAATGGGAAGCAGCAGGTACTGGGCGCGACGCTCTTCCTTGATGTGGTATTTCTCCTTATTTGCCTCGAAGTATGCGCGCAGGTCGGCTTCGGTCGGATTGACCTTTTTCTTCGCCGCTTCCTTGTCAAACAAGACATACAGAACCTGTGCTTCCTGGTTCTGGCGCGCAAAATTCTCGCGCAACTGCTTCTCCGGTATGCTGAGCGAGTCGGCAAGGAGGTTCGTGACCTTCTTCGACAGCAGCATGAAGCGCACGCTGTCCTCGAACTCCGTGATCTCGATGCGATTTGCAGCCAGCAGAGCCTTGTATGCGTCCACGCCGATGAATCCGGCCTGGTTTCGAAGGTTTGGATTCGTTTCAATCGCCTGGCGCACCTCGTCGGTCGTGACGTCCAGGCCCAGGCGTTTGGCGGCATAGGTCACCACCCGGACCTGGATCAACGCATTCAGAGCCTGTTTATCCACGCCCAGGCGCTTCAGGATTTCCGGGTCGGTCCTGTTTCTCCCCCCGGCGCTGTAGTTCTCCACAAAATGGCGATAGGTATCGCTGTAATCCTTTACGGAGATGGTTTCGCCGGCCACGGTAGCAATGGAGTTGTCAAACCCTTGGATGCCGACATTCTGTCCTGGGACGAAAAGCAGTAACATGCCCATGCCGAGACTGATGATGACGAGCCATAATATGAGTTTCAGCCGCTTCTTGCGGCGCATGATATCGAGCATGTTGAGTTGTAGCCTCCGAAGAAAATGCCTAAACAATCTATTATAGCATAGCCATCCGCCCGTCAAGCGCGAGATTGTTTGCGCATAGGCCTCCGCGGCGAGTCGATCTTGACATTCTGTGGCGGGCGGCGTCAAAGTACGTCGCGCCGAATCACAATGTTCGGCAGAGGATGTAAGTGTCTGGATTTCCACAGGCAAGGGCTCGCCCGTGGAAGCGCGGGAAATTGTGTGTTCGGTCATTTTATGTTGGGACCAGATTGGATATAATGAGCCCCCTAAATTGTTCGATAAAGAGGGTAGCGAGAGCAGTGCCTTATGCGGTGGTCTGATCCAGCCTGCGCGCTAGTTGTTCCTTAGCTTGCGTTTTCAGCCTAAGACAACTTAAAGATCGCTTTCGTCTTTACCAGACGCCAGCGGATGCCGGCAGGAAAGTGGTCCTCTGGAGCCGGGGCTGGCAGGCGAGGACACTCTTGGAGAAGAAGGCACACGCAGAGCCTCTGATATCAGTCCGATGATTTCAAGACGATCTGCGGTCGGCGATTGATGGATGTGCGAAAAAACGATATGTCCGAAGCACTGAAAATCGGCGTGATTTACAAGAGCCAGAGCCCTCAGGTTCTCGCCGAATCGATGCCCGAGGGAACGCCCTGGCATTTCGAGTTCTTCCAGGAGACTGCCATCATCGGCACCCCGGTGGCCCCGCGCGCCGATTTCTTAGCTGTTTTTTTCCCCCGCGACGAATCTCCGGGGCTCCGCGATTACCTTGCCAGGATTTTCCCGGCTGCGGAAATCATCGGTTATTTGAACCCGACGACCGCCGCTGCACGCGAGCCGATCCGCACGGACGGGTCAACCCCGGTGGTGATCCTGCCCATGAGCCTCGCTTTCGCGCACTTTATGCTCGACAGCTTTGCTGTCATCCATGCCGGCAGAAAAGAGCAGGCGCTGATCCGCGACCGTGCGGACGACCTGCGCACGTTCTTCGATGCGTTTGTCAATATGGTGGAATCCTCCGGCACCGTCACCGACCGCAAGCCCGCCATGAGCCTTCTGCTCAACCGGATCATCACCAGGCTGCGTGCGGAGGAGTGCCTCGTCTATCTCTGCAACGAAGCAGGTGTGACCCTGGAGCGGGCCTACGGAACCGGCAACATCCGGGACATCGATCTGTTCGAACATCAGGCCAACAGTAACATCGTCGACCACGTTTTGCAGACCGGCACGGCGCATCTGGACAACAACCTCAAGTTCGAAATCAAGGTCCCTTTCGGCACGGAGAGTTCTTTTATCCGTTCCATTCTGTGCCTGCCGTTGATTCACCGCGGGCAGAAGATCGGGGTGATCGAGATTCTCAACAAAGCCGCCGGTGTGTTCACGGAGGATGACCGGAGCCTGATGGAAATGCTGGTAAGGCCGCTCGCGGTTGCCATCAACACCATTCGCATGTTCGACAATGCCGAGCGCCTCACCATCACGGATGATCTGACCAAACTGTACAACTATCGATACCTGATGCAGTATCTTGAATCCGAAGTGAAGCGCTGCCTGCGCTACAAGAAAAAGGTCTCCCTGCTGTTCATTGACGTGGACGGATTCAAGCACGTCAACGATACTTTCGGCCATCTTGTGGGCAGTCTGGCGCTGGCCGAGATGGGGCAGGTCCTGCGCAAGATTCTCCGGGAGACGGATGTCGTGGGCAGATACGGGGGGGACGAGTTCGTCGTCGTATTGCCGGAGACCCCGCTCAATGGCGCATTGGTCATTGCGGAACGCATCCGCAAAAAGGTGGAAGATTATGAGTTTGTCGCGCAGGATCTCAGCATTCATTTGACGGTCAGCCTGGGCATTGCCAACTGCCCGAAGCATACGCTCACGGCGGAAGGGCTGATCAAGAAAGCCGATGCTGCCATGTATCGCGCGAAGGAACTTTCCAAGAACAGCATTAAAGTGGCCGTATAAGGAATTATGAATTTCAGATCTGTTTTCGGTTTTTTCTCCAGCGACCTGGCTATCGATCTGGGAACTGCCAATACTCTCGTCTATGCCAAAGGGCGTGGGATTGTAGTGAATGAGCCGTCGATTGTCGCGCTGGACAAGAACAACAAGCGGGTTCTGGCTGTGGGCCGGGAGGCCAAAGAAATGCTGGGGCGGACCCCGGCTGATATCGTGGCCGTGAAGCCCATGAAGGATGGAGTCATTGCCGATTTCGACGTCACCGAAGTGATGTTGAAGTATTTCATCAAGCAGGCGCACAAGCGCAACCACCTGCTCAGCCCGCGCATCGTCATTGGCATTCCTGCCGAAATCACGCAGGTGGAGAAACGGGCGGTTCAGGAATCCGCTCTGCGTGCCAAGGCGAGCGAGGTCTATCTGGTGGAGCAAGCCATGGTTGCCGCGATCGGGGCCGGTCTGCCGATAACCGAGGCCTGCGGCAACATGATTGTCGATATCGGCGGCGGAACCACGGACATAGCGGTGATTTCGCTTTCCGGGATTGTCTACAGCCGCTCGGTCCGGGTGGCGGGCAATGAGATGGACGAGGCGATCATCCAGTACATCAAGCGCAAGCACAACCTGCTGATCGGGGAGCGTACCGCAGAGATGATCAAGATTCAGATCGGGTCGGCAGCCCCGCTGGAGCGTCCGTTGACGACCGAGATCAAGGGGCGCAACCTGATCGAGGGTGTCCCCAAGACCGTCACCATCGGGGACGAGGAAATCCGGGAAGCGCTCAGCGACAGCATCGGGATCATTATCAACGCCCTCAAAGTGGCGCTCGAACGCACCCCGCCTGAGCTCTCCGCCGACATCATGGATCGCGGCATCGTGCTCACCGGAGGCGGAGCCCTGCTGAAGCGCTTCGATAAGCGGATCGCGGACGAGACCGGGCTCCCGGTATTTATTGCCGAGGACCCGCTTTCGTCAGTCGTGTTGGGGACCAGCAAGATGTTGACCGATTTTAAGCTGCTCCGGAGGATTTGTGTCCATTGAGTTTGCCGCAAAAGGTGAAGGACGGATCCTCTATGTGGTGATCGGGCTTCTTCTCCTGCATCTGACCTTGATCTCGATCCAGGTCGAGGATCCCGCCGGCACCGTGCTCATCAAGCGCTGGGTGCTGGCGGCGAGTGCGCCTATTCTCAACGGCTCCTCCAACGTATCGCGCGGACTCGGCAACCTGTGGACCAGCTACCTCTGGTTGCACGGCGCACGCGGAGAAAATGCGCGGCTTAAAGAAGACGTCCGCCAGCTCACCCTCCTCAACAGCAGCCTGGCGCAGGCTCAGGAGGAAAACGCGAGGCTGCGGCGGCTGCTTGCCTTCAGTGCGGCCTTGCCTGGCCAGACGCTGGGGGCGCGGGTGATCGGCCGCGCGCCCAATTTTTTGGCCAATACCCTGTACCTCGACCGCGGTTCGGCCGACGGTGTCCGGGCAGACCAGGCTGTGGTGTCGGATGCCGGCATTATCGGACGCACCGTGCTCGTGACCCGCAACAACAGCCAGGTTCAATTGCTCACGAACGCCGACGCTTCGATCGGGGTGATGATTGAGCGCACCCGGGTGCCGGGAGTCGTGAGGGGCACGGAGAACTTGCTGCTCAATCTGAATTTCATCAGCAATACCGAAGACGTGAACGTCGGCGACACGCTCGTCACATCCGGCCTCGACGGCATATTCCCCAAAGGTCTGTCGGTCGGCAAGGTGGTGGAATCACAGAAGGGAAAGACGGGATTCCGCACGATCCGGGTCGAGCCGGGCGCCGACGTCGTCCGGTTAGAGGAAGTTTTGATTCTGCTCGGCACGCCGAAGGTCGTGGCGGACCCCCCCGCGCCCCGCGCGGGAAAGTAGCATAGAGTGACTTATGAAATACCTGTTTCTGGCCGGCTCGTCTTTTTTGGCGATCATGGCACAGATGATCGCGGGAAATAACTTCTTCCTCTTTAATTTCGTCGATCTGTCGCTGGTCCTGATTACCTACTGGGCCCTCTACCGCAACCGCGCCCAAGCGCTGTTCGTCGGATCCCTGACCGGGATTCTGCAGGACGCGGTTCTCGGCTGGCCGCTAGGATACAACGGTTTCGGCAAGACGCTGGCGGCATTCGTCATTGCAGAGGCGTCCCGCCGCTTTGATGTCGAGGGGGGCCGGATCCGCTTCATCCTGATGGCCGCCTCCTCCTGCCTGAGCTCGCTCAGCATTTTCATCCTGTTCGCGCTCCTGCAGCGATCTTCCAGCACCATTTTCCTGGGCGCTTCGCTCATGCAGGCTTTGATCACGGCTGGAGTAGGCACTCTTCTGTTCGCGGTCCTGGATTCCTACAATCGCGTCTATAGAGCAAAAGAGTAGGTTGATGGTCAAGCTCCAGCTGGAATCCAACCGGCAACCCATCCAACGACGGCTGAATTGGCTTTACCCCCCGCTGGTTCTAATTTTCGTCCTCCTGGCGGTGCGTCTCTGGTGGCTGCAGATCCTGCAAGGTGCCGAATACACGCGGTTGGCAGAGCAGAATCGCATACGCAGCATCCAGGTAGTGGCCCCCCGCGGTCCGATCCTCGATCGCAACCACATCCCGCTTGTCGACAACCGGCCTTCCATGAACATCGTACTCTATCGCGAACTGATGAAGGACCCGAGTGCCACAGTCGCGTTTGTGACCGAGAAGCTGGGCATCTCTGCCGAGGATCTGGCGGCCCAGTTGCGCCGCAACAAGCGCGCCGGGACTTATCAGCCGATCGTCATCAAGGAGGACGTCGGCATCGAAGATGTTTCCATCGTCGAGGCGCACAAGCGGGAGCACCCTGAGATTCAGCTGGGACCCGAGCCGCGCAGGCTATACCGGTTCGGCAATCTGGCCGCGCATGTGCTGGGCTATGTAGGAGAGATCTCGGAGGACGACCTTGCCGGCAATGTTTTCCCCGGCGTCCAAGGCGGCGAGCTCGTGGGGCGGTCCGGCGTCGAACGCACTTACAACCAATGCCTGATGGGGCAGAATGGCGCGCGCGAAGTTCTCGTCGACAGCCTGGGCCGGGAACTCGGCATGGTGGCCGAAAGGGATGCTGTCATTGGCGGCGACCTGCAACTCACCCTCGACTTCGACCTCCAGAGCCAGGCTGAGAGCCTTTTGGCGGGCAGTGTCGGCACGATCGTGGCGATGGATCCGCGCAACGGTGAGATCCTGGCGATGGCCGGCGCTCCTTCCTTCAACCCCAACAGTTTCTCCTCGCGCATCTCGGCCAAGGACTGGAACGCCCTCATGAGCGATCCGGATCTCCCGCTTCTAAATCGCGCCATCCAGAACACGTATCCGCCCGGATCGATCTTCAAGCTCGTCATGGCGGAGGCAGGCCTCGCCGAAGGTTTCGTCGACGACAGCACCCATGTCATCTGTCATGGAGCCGCCCCGTTCTATGGACGCGTATTCCACTGCTGGTGGGAACCCGGTCACGGCTACATCAATCTGGAAGGCGCAATCACCAATTCATGCAACATCTTCTTCTACACGCTGGGGGAGCGTATGGGCATCGAGAAGATCGCCCAACATGCCAAAGCCCTCGGCTTCGGCGAGGGTACCGGAATCGATCTTCGCGGGGAACAAATCGGCGTGGTCCCCTCGCCGGAATGGAAGCAGCAGGTTCGTCACGAGAAGTGGTATGCCGGTGAGACCATCTCGGTCTCGATCGGACAAGGCCCGATTCGTGCCACGCCGCTGCAGGTGCTGCGCGCCGTGAGTGCCATCGCTACCGACGGCAAGCTGATCATGCCGCACCTGCTGCTGCACGCCGAGCGCGGACCCGCTCCCGACCGGTGGCCGGAACAACAGCTGCCGATCAAGCCTGAAAACGCGCGCAAGATCCGGGCGGGCATGTGGGGGAGCGTGAACAATTACGGAACCGGCCACAGCGCCGCTCTTCCGGGTCTTGACATCTGCGGAAAAACCGGCACCGTCCAGGTTATCAGCGCGGAGCGTAAAAAGGAGATCAAGACCGACCCGTCGGACGTCGCCAACCACGCCTGGTTCGCCGGGTTTGCCAGCCGCGACAATCCCGAAATTGCGGTGGTTGTTTTCCTCGAGCACGGTGGCGGAGGCGGCGCCAAGGCCGCGCCTATGGCCCGGGAGATTTTCCGGACTTACTTCGCCAAGAAAGACCATCCGGAGTTGATCAGTCAGGCGGTTGTGCGTCCTGCCGGAGGTGAAGTGCGATGAGGATGAACCGGCGTTTGTTGCTGAGCTTTGACTGGCTTTTGTTCCTTGCGCTGCTCCTGCTGGCAGCGGCCGGCGTCATGGCCATATGGAGCACTACCCTCGGAACCAACCTCAACTACTTTGTCGGCCGCCAGCTCATGTATCTCGGAGCGGCCTTCGTGGTTTTTCTGGTCGTGCTCTACTTCGATTACCACGTCTATACCGATTACATCACTCTTGCCTACCTATGCGGGGTCGCGATCCTTGCCCTGGTGCTGATAGCTGGTCATACCGTCCATGCCAACAAGAGCTGGCTCAACCTCGGCATTTTAACCTTTCAGCCGTCCGAGTTGGTGAAGGTATTGGTGATCATAGCGCTGGCCAAATACTACGCCGACACCGAGCGCGATTACCTCGAGTTGCCCGAACTCTTGTTCGGTGGGCTGATCGTGTTGGTGCCCATGATTCTGACTATCCTCCAAGGGGACTTGGGCACCGCCGTCACCTTTGTGCCGATCTATGCCGGCCTGTCATTCCTCGGAGGACTGAAACGCAAACATGTTTTCGCCCTCCTGATCATGACTGCCTTGACCCTTCCCGCCGGCTGGATGATGCTCAAGGATTATCAACGGGGGCGCATCGAGACGGTGCTGAACCCGGCGAGTGACCCGCGTGGGCTTGGATACCAGTCCCAACAGTCCAAAATCGCCATCGGCTCCGGCAGGTTTCTCGGCAAGGGATGGAAGCAGGGAACTCAAGGACAGCTCGGCTTTCTTCCGGCGCGTCACACCGACTTTGTTTTTGCCGTCCTGTCGGAGGAGCGGGGTTTCCTAGGCAGTGTATCAATCCTGGGACTCTTTCTGTTCGTCGCGCTGCGACTCCTGCGCGCGAGCCGTGAAGCCAAGGACAAGATTGGATCGATGGTGATTCTGGGGGTTCTTTCACTCTTTTTATTCCACGTCCTGATCAATGTCGGCATGAACATCGGGTTGCTGCCCATCGCAGGAATCCCCCTTCCTTTGGTCAGCGCCGGTGGGTCCTCGCTACTGTCGTACTTCGCCGCGATGGGCCTGTGCATGAACATCAATATGAGGCGTTTCGTAAACTGATTGTTGCCGCGCGTGCCTGGTGGGGTATACTGCAAATCAGGCCATTGCCGGCCACGAGTTTAAGGGCTTGGCCACGGATGACGAGGATTTCACCGGTGAAGTCCACACCTGTGAGTATCAGGGGCACCCTGTGAAATCCGGCATTCCGCGGCAGATCTGATTCATTTTGGCAGTGATTTGTCAATTAAAGGAATTGGCATAGAGATAAACGCAAACGGATGAACAGCTGGTGTTTGCGGCTGGCAGGAACAAAATTCGAAGAACGGGTTTTCATTTCGGGAAATATATCGGCCCCGCCCGGCGGATATTGCGCCGGTAGGCAGAAATGCGCAGACAATCATGGGGCGCAATCCCCTGCGGGTCCCGTGACACACCAAAGGGATCACGCGGCTGGTTCCCCGGGGTTGCCGAAACCGCCGAGACCGGAGTTGGCCATCGAATCGGATGCCCGCAATGGAGGGGCATTTCCCCCGCCGGGATGAGAGGGATCCCCTGAACGGGTCCTGTTTCCGGATGTGATATCCGTTCGGCAGCCTGGTGCTTCACGAGATCCGCTATTCGAGAAATTCCTACGCTGCGCCATGACGGTCCCAGGACCGCAGCTTCCGCCTGCCGCCTGCCCCGTTTCAGCATCCATGGGAGCAATTCATGATTAAGGAAATGATCGTCAACAGCAGTGCGCTGGAGACGAAAGTCGCGATTTTGGAGGATGACCAGCTTGCAGAGCTCTACATCGAGCGCAACCGTACTCGGGGCATCCTGGGAAACATCTACAAAGGGAGAGTGACCAAGGTACTTCCCGGCATGCAATCCGCTTTTGTTCAGATCGGCCTGGAGAAGGACGCCTTCCTCTACGTCTCCGACTTCGTGGAAGATACCGAGGAGTATGACAAGGTCTTCACCGAGGCAGAGGAGAAAGCTGAGACCGCCATCACGGAAATCGAGGCTCAGGAGCGCCCTGTGCGGCGGGAACGGGAGCGGGACCGTGACCGAAAGCCGGAGAGAACCCGCTGGCGTGAACGCAGGGAGCGGCAAGAAGCAGGCCGGCCCGCGCCTTCGCCGGCACCCGTCGATGAGGAGGTCCCGGATGCCGCCGCCCGCTGGAACCTGAGCCGGGAGACAGAGAGAAGCTTCGAGAATGATCCCGAGCTCGCGGGCCGTTTTATACCTGAGCAAATTCCGGCACCCCTGGCTATCGCGACCGCTCTACCCGCCGAGCCGTTGATCGAACCGCCTTCGAATGCGCAGCCGGACCTGGCCGCGCCGCCGGCCGAACCGGAGAATCCAATCCGCGCCCTCGAATCCGAGGCACCGCCGCTCGACAACGCAACCCTGGGAGATGGCGGAGGCGAGGTGCTGCCGTTCTCAATGGACGCGGGGGCAGGGGCGGGCGGCTACAATGCACGCCGTCGCGGACCAGGCGCCCGCCGCAAGCGCTATACTGCGGCTCGCCACACGCATAAGCCGGAACGCCAGTCCATCGACGACATGCTGCGTGAAGGCCAGGAGATCCTGGTGCAGGTGGCAAAAGAGCCGATCGCGAAGAAAGGAGCCCGTGTAACCAGCCATATCGCCCTGCCTGGAAGATACCTTGTCTATATGCCAACCGTCGATCACGTGGGTGTATCCAGAAAGATCAGCTCGGAGACAGAGAGGCTGCGCCTGCGGGATGTGATCCTTAAACAGCGCGATCAATTTCAGGGCGGAGTCATCGTCCGCACGGCGGCGGAGGAGCACAGCGAAGAGGATCTCACGAACGACCTGAATTATCTGGTGAAAGTCTGGGAGGATATTCGCACACGGGCGGAGCACGTGTCTGCGCCACGAATCATCCATTCGGAACTAAACCTGGTCCAGCGCCTCCTGCGCGACCAGTTCTCCTTCGAGTTTGCGAGCATCCGGATTGACGATGAGATCGAGTATCAGAACATCGTCGAGTTTATCGACAAAATCTATCCGAACCTCATTCACCGGGTGAAACTGTACACCAAGGATAATCACATCTTCGACGAGTTCGGCATCACGTCCGAGATCGACAAGCTCCTGCAGCCGAAGATCTGGTTGAAGAGTGGCGGCTACATCGTCATCAATCAGACCGAAGCCCTGGTCAGCATCGATATCAACACGGGCAAGTTCGTCGGACGCGGCAACAGCCTGGAAGAGACCATTACCCGCACCAATCTGGAAGCCGTAAAGGAAATCGTCAAGCAGATACGCCTGCGGGATCTGGGCGGCATCATTGTCATCGATTTTATTGACATGGAGGAGCGCAAAAATCGGAAGCGGGTCATGGAGGCGCTGTCCCAGGAACTGGCGCGCGACAAGGCTCCGAGCAAGATTCTCGAGTTCAATGAATTCGGTCTGGTGGCCATCACCCGAAAACGCGTCAAGCAGTCGCTGGAGCGTGCGCTCTGCCAACCCTGTCCCTATTGTTACGGCTCGGGCATGGTGAAGTCGGTCGCGACCACATGCTACAACATCTATCACGAGCTGGAGAAGATGAAGGGGTCGCTGGAAGAACAGCATGAAATCATGATTCGGGTTCACCCCGATGTGGCCCGGGCGCTGCGCGACGCGGAATCCAACGTTCTCGATGAAATCCGCGGCCTGCTGGATCGCGATGTGCTCGTAAAATCCGATCCCAGTTTGCACATCGAGCACTTCAATATCGTCACTTAGTACTGTTCCTGCTGTTTGGCCTCCTCCCACAAGGCGTCCATCTCCGCCAGAGATGTATCCCTCAGCTCGCGGCCCTGCTTCTTGATCTTCGTTTCCAGATAGCGGAAGCGCCGGCTGAACTTCTTGTTGCTGCGCCGCAGGGCCGTCTCCGGATCAACGCCTAGAAACCGCGCAACGTTGACGACGACGAACAGCAGATCCCCGACCTCCTGGGCCGCATGCTGGTTGTGGTGCGCGGCGTTTGCGGCTGCAAGCTCGGCAGCCTCCTCGTGGAGCTTTCTCAGGATGCCGTCGAGATCCGGCCAGTCGAACCCGACCCGGGCCGCTTTAGACGTCATCTGATAGGCCTCATGCAGAGCGGGCAGCTTCGAAGGAATGCCGTCAAGGAGGGATTTTTCGGATTCGGGAAGGGAAGAGGATGGGACGCCTCTTTCATTCGCCTTGATATCTTCCCAGTTCTTCAGGACATCTTCCGATGTCCTCAGGTCGGCGGTGCCGAAAACATGCGGATGGCGTCGGATCATCTTATCGTGGAGCCGGTCAATCACTCCGGCAAGATCGAATTCCCCCATCTCCCGTGCGATCTGCGCATGGAATACCACCTGGAACAGCAGGTCTCCCAATTCCTCCCTCAGCTCCACCGGATCCGAGCTGTCCAGCGCATCAAGCACTTCATAAGCTTCCTCGATGAGCATCGGTTTGAGTGTTTCCCGGGTCTGCTCTCTGTCCCAGGGGCACCCGTTGTTGCCGCGCAGGCGCGCCACAAGATCCACCAGCTTTTGCATGTCGGCTTGCTTGTCCATCTACACTTCCTCTCTGTCCTGCCCCTCGTGCAGGGGAACCAGAAATCTTACCCCAGATCCCCAAGCACTACCGGCCAAAATCTCATCGCGGCCGGCGCGCACAAAAGCACTTGCAAAAACAGATGACAGCCGCAAACGACACGGTGCGGAATATCCGCAACGTCAAGCCTCAACGGAGAGGGCGCAGAGGCCGCAGAGGATTTTCGTTTCTGTATCACTCTTCTCCGCGACCTCTGTTCCGAAAATTCTTAGGCTCAGGCAGCCTCTTCCGTTAGTTTTACTTTGTAGCCCAGATGCTCAAGTCTTTTTACATGGTATCGACGAATTCGGTCTCGGTGAAGGCGTTCAAAGTAATCGGCGCCAAGATCA